>JBHHVM010000367.1:0-3988 GCA_046754265.1 Phycisphaerae bacterium | reverse complement strand
GCCCCCACTCTAGTCGGCGATTACCAGATGGAAGAACTTGAAGACGGGACGGCCGTAGCCAGAACCGATTATCGCAAAGTTTGACCGCTTCCATGCTGAAATCGCTATTCGCCATTCGCTATTGGCTGTTATGCCCACGACCCGCGGACCGCTACTAACCGTTTCAGCCATCACCGCCCTGGTCAAGAACGCCCTGGCCGATGGGTTGCCCGGGACGGTTCACGTCGTCGGCCAACTCAGCAACTTCAAACGTCATGGCAGCGGACACCTCTATTTCACGCTCAAGGACGACGCCAGCGAATTGGGCTGCATCATGTGGCGCTCATCGGCCGCCAAGCTCGCCTTTGATCCCCAGGACGGGATGGAACTGCTGGCCGGGGGCTACATCGACGTGTTCGAGCGGGCCGGTCGATACCAACTGTACTGCCGCACGCTAGAGCCCCGCGGCGTTGGGGCTTTGGAACTGGCATTTCGACAAATGCGACAGAAGTTGGCCGCCCAGGGCTTGTTTGACGACCGTCACAAGAAACCCCTTCCGCCCTATCCGCAACGTATCGCCGTGGTCACCTCCCCAACCGGGGCAGCCGTGCGGGACATCCTCCAAACCTTGGAACGGCGGTTCCGCTGCGCTCAGGTGCTGCTCTATCCGGTGGCGGTGCAAGGCCCGGCCGCAGCCGGTCAAATCGCGGCTGCCATTGCCGACCTGAATCGCCGGCGGGCATTGCTGGGCAACGTGGACGTGATGATTGTCGGGCGTGGCGGCGGATCACTCGAAGATCTGTGGGCCTTCAACGAAGAGCCGGTGGCCCGGGCAATCTTCGCCAGCGACATACCGGTGGTCAGTGCCGTCGGACACGAGGTGGACGTGACCATCGCGGACCTGGTGGCCGACGTTCGAGCGGCGACGCCCACAGCCGCAGCCGAACTCGTGGTGCCCGACCAAGCCGAACTCCTGGCCCGCCTCGAACAGTTGGGCGGCAGCTTGCAGCGCTGTGTCCGACACCGAGCGGCCCTGGCCCGATTGGCACTGTCTTCCGTACAGCGAAGCCGGGCCCTGGCCCATCCGCTGGAGGGAGTCCGCCGGCGCGAGCAGACCCTCGACGAGGTCATTGGCCGAATGACCGGCGTCCTGGCGAACCGGTTGCAAATGGGCCGACAGCGATTGCGACGCCATGAGACGCTGATTCAACGCATCCAACCCCATGCCTATCTGATACGGTCCGAACGCCGACTCGGCGCCCTGGCCGCTCGGCTGCACTGGGGGATATCCAGACGTGAAGGTCATTCGCAACGCCGGCTGGACCGGGCAGCCGCTAGACTCGAAGCCGCCTCGCCCGCCCTTCGCCTGCATCGGCTGGGCGATCGGGTGGCGTCCATCCAGAATCGAATCGGCTTGATGGTCAAGCAACGCTGCGTGGCCTGGCGAAAGCGCGTCGAAGCCGAGGCCGCCCGATTGTCCGCCTTAAGTTATCGGGGTACACTGCGCCGCGGTTTCAGCATCACCCGCACCCTGAAAGGCCGGCGCCTGGTTCGCAGCCCAGCCGACGTGGCCTCGGGCATTCGAATCGTGACTGAGACGGCAGACGGCGAGTTCACCAGCCGCGTGATCGATCAAAAACAGATGGAACTGTTCGAGTAAGGATTGATGGCTAAGAAACAGCCCAGCTTCGAAGAAGCCCTGCAGCGGCTCGAGGCGATCGCCGAACAAATCGAGCGCGGCGAGATCGGCCTGGAGGATTCCATCCGCAAGTATGAAGAGGGCATGAAACTCCTGGACACTTGCCGCAACATTCTCAACCAGGCGGAACAGCGGATCAGCAGGCTCCAGCCCGAGGCTGGAGCTGCCGATGCCGCTGATTCCGCACAAGCTGGGGAGGATGCCGCCTCCTAAGAGGCGGCCTGGTGGACCCTGTACAGCCCTGCTCGGTTGGCTCGAAAACAACCGAACCCTCTACTGTGCCGGGCCTTCATCGACCACGACTCACAAAATGCCGAAGGCGGCAAGGCACAGCGTCGCCAGAATGGCCAGGCGACGCACGTCGTTCCGGGCACATTTGTCACAAAGCGGGATGCCAACGGTCCCTGTGACCGGATCGCTGCCCAGACGAAGCGTCGGGGCTCGACATTTCACACAATAGCGGGTTGAACGGGTAGTACACACTCGGGCAGCCATGAACGTTCCCTCCTGTGCGCGCGGCACAGATGCCGACGCGGATGAACCGGCACCGGAACACCCGGACCGATACCCGCGTGGTAGTACGCAAACGCTGAACGTGTCCTGCTGTCGAGTTCCCCGATGAACCGGGCAGGCCTTGGGCAAGCTCGAAGAGCTATTGGGCCGACCCCGCGACTGGTACCGATGCGCCGTCGCCGCTCCAAGTCGCGCCCCGGTTAGCGGAGCCGCACACGACGCATCCACTCTATTATCTACGAAACGAATCCAGATGTTGCAAACAGAACAAGACTCCAATACCACCCAGCTTGACGCAACGTCCCGTAGAACCATACCTGCCTTGTGTCTACACCAGCCCGCCTCCACTATACTTGTGGCCCGATAACGCCCGGCATAGAATCAGCGCCGATGAACGCAGACGGCAACCACAATGCGGCACCGCCCCCCAACAATCATCGGCCCGCCCGCACCGGCGTGGCGGCTTCGTGCTTGCTGGCGCTGATGGCCACTCTGATGGGCCTGCCCGGCTGCAAAAAATCGCCAACCCCCGACGCTTCCCCCGCACAATCAGCCCCAACCGAGCCGCCGCCCAGGCCCAACATCCTGCTCATCATGATCGATACCCTGCGGGCCGATGCTTTGGGCGCCTATGGGCCCGCCGACACCGGCACCCCCAACATCGACGCCATCGCAGCCGAGGGCGTGGTCTTCAATCGAATGATCTCCCAGGCCCCCTGGACTCAACCGTCCATCGCCTCCCTGTTCAGTTCCCGATACGCCGGCGTTCACAAGGTCGTCAACTATACCCAGGCCTTCAAGGCGACCTATCAAGGCGCTCAACGCGTCATGGTCTTCGACAAGTCCTTCGAGACGTTGGCCGAGTGCCTCCAATCCGCCGGATACGCGACCGCCGCCCTCGTGGCCAACCCGTTCATCCTGACCGAATATGGCTTTGCCCAAGGGTTCGATCACTTCGACACCTCCTTCGCCCAAAACACCACGCCGGGCCGCGTGGTCAACGACTCAGCCCTGATTTGGCTGAATGAGCGCGACCAGAGCAAGCCCTTCTTCATGTATCTGCACTACATGGACGTCCACGGCCCATTCGACGCCGCACCGGATTTCCTGTCGCCCCTCTTGGACCAAGTGGAGAAGATCCCCAACAAACGCCGCTTGACCGATGAGGAGTTCCAAAACCTGCGTTACCTCAACAAGTTGCCCCGCATTTACCTGGCCGATGCCCAGCGCCACGAACGGCTATATCCCTTTCGGGAATACTGGCTGGCCCGCTACCAGGCCGGCGTCCGGCAGATCGACCATTTCATCGGCGACGTGCGGCAGCGCTTGGCCGACCTGGGACTGTGGGATGACACCTATGTGATCATCACCTCCGACCACGGCGAAGCGCTATGCGAGCATGGCCAATGGGAGCACGGCTGGAGCGTGCATCACACCGACCTGTGGATTCCACTGATTCTCCGTTGGCCGGGCCACCTGCCGGCCAATCGGCGCGTGCGGCAGACCCTTCGACTCATTGACCTGATGCCCACCCTGTTGGACCAACTCCGATTGGACCGGCCCAAGGGCTTGCAGGGCTATCCGCTGACCTCCTACATCGCCGGCAGGCCCCCCAGCAGACCTGCCCTGGCGTTTGCCGAAGCCGTCAAAATCGGCCCCGAGCAAAAAGGCATATACGTCGGCGATTGGAAGCTCATGGTCACCCCAGCCACGGGCAGTCGACAGCTCTTCAACATCGCAAAAGACCCCTACGAACAAAACAACCTGCTCGACCGCTACCCTCAGCAGTCGCGCCAA
>JBHHVM010000366.1:0-4001 GCA_046754265.1 Phycisphaerae bacterium | reverse complement strand
ATCGGTCACAACGATGAATCATTGCAACCAACACCTCCCTGAACACCCGCACGCCCAGCCACGAAGAGGGTCACCATCAATGGCGACGCGTTGTGGATAAACTGAAATCTCTTTGCGACTCACGCATCAAGACCATGGCCGCAACCCAGTCAACCCCGTTCAATGAGCGCGGAGGGTATGCCTGCCGGCAGCGGGTATTTGGTTGTAACTATTTGATATACATAGGGTTACCATGATTCAACTGCAGTCCGACCGGCTGGGGACGGCCCTCAATTCGGCGATTGACTCAGCCGGCAGATTTGGGGCGTGCGACCTTGGCATGTGAACAAGGTGTGAAATCCGGCGGCGGCGAGGCGTGGCAACAACCCAGCGCAGTCCTACGATTCCTTTTCGCGCAGGCGGGTCTGGCCCAACGGCACCTGGCGATCACCCGGCAGCCGCCACCGGCTGGGGCTGATTCAGGTGAACCAGAATGTCGTCGTGTTGTCGCCCCAGATAATCCTGCGGCGGGCCCGACATCAGGTGCGACCAGGGCAGCAGCTCATCCTGGGGCCTTTCTCGGTTGGCGTAGAAAGTTGGGTCGATGCCGGTCCGCTCGAAGGCCCGCTGCCAGATGCGCTCGTCGAAGCATTCGTCCCAGCCGTCGAAGCGGGCCCCGTCGCGCCAAGCGGCTTCGATCGCCGGGGCCAACCTTCTGTCGCCGCATGAAAAGACCGCCTCCAGAACCGAGCGCCCAATGCTGTGCATCTTGATTCTGACGGCTGATCGCTTTTGTTTCTCAAGGCTGCGAAGGCGGCTGCGTACTTCACGGAAATAATCGGCTGGCGGTTGGGCGCTCCACTGCATGGGCGTGTGCGGCTTGGGCACCAGCCAACCCACCGAGGCGTTGACTTGGGCAGGATGGCCGTTGATCTCGCGGCGGGCTTGGCTGACCTTTTTGGATAACTCCCAGATGCCGTCGATATCCTTGGGGCGCTCGCCGGGAAAGCCCGCCATGAAATACAGCTTGACGCTGCGCCACCCAGCCCGGTAGGCCGCCCTCACGCCGTCCAGGAGGTCGCCGTCGGTGACTTTCTTTCGGATGGCGGCCCGCATGTCGTCCTCGGCTGCTTCGACCGCCAGCGTCAGGCCGCTCTTTCGCACCGCGTTGACCATGAACGGGATGTTGGCCAGCATCTTGTCCACGCGCATCGACGGCACGCTGATGCCCACGTGGCGTTCGGTGAAGCGCTGGCCAATGCGCTCAGCCAACTCGCGTAGATCCGGGTAGTCCGCCGTGGACAGAGAGAGCAGCCCCAGTTCATCGATGCCCGTCGACCCATAGGCCTGCTCAGCCAGGTCCAGAATCTTATCCACGCTGCGAAGCCCCAGCGGCCGCTTGGTGTAACCGGCGTGGCAAAAACGGCAGCGCTGCGGACAACCCCGCATGATCTCGATGGAAATACGATCGTGGACCACGTTGACGTGCGGCACCAACGGCCGAACCGGAAACGGGGCTTCGTCGAAGTTCGCCGTCTGGCAGCGCTCGATCCGTGTGGGCAGGCCCGAGTGGGTCGGCGTCAAGGATCGTAGCGTGCCGTCGGGGTGGTACCGGGCGTCGTAATAACCCGGCGCATAGGCCCAGGGGAACCGGCGGGCCAGTTCCAGGATCATGTCCCGACGTCGCATCCCCCCCGATTTCAGTGCTTTATATGCTTCCAGGATGGCTGCCATGGACCCTTCGCCGTCGCCCAAAACGATGAGGTCCAAAAACTCGGCCACCGGCTCAGGGTTGTCGGCCTGCGGGCCACCGGCGATCACCAGCGGGTGCGAATCGTCGCGCTCGGCGCTGCGCAACGGCAAGCCCGCCAGGTCCAGCAGCGTCAGCACGTTGGAGTAGGCCATCTCGTATTGCAGTGAGATGGCCAATATGTCACAACCTGACACAGGCTGCCGCGTATCCCAGGTGAACAGGGGGATCTTGCGCTGCCGCATGCACTCCTCGGCGTCCCTCCAGGGGCAATAGACCCGCTCGGCGCACACACCCGGCGTGTGGTTGCACAGCCAATATAGGATCTGGCACCCCAAATGGGACATGCCGATGGTGTAGGTGTCGGGGAACGCCATGGCCACCTTCACCTCGGCCTGATCCCAGTCACCCGGGCGAACCAGCTGGTTGACCTCTCCGCCTATGTACTGGCCAGGTTGCTGCACGAAGGGCAGCAACTCATCGGTGACTCGTTGCCGTAGCGTCATGGCGATCTTCTTAGCGTGACAGCCCTAGTTCATTGCCAACCTGGCGAGCCGCAGGCTTCAGCCTGCGCGGAGCAATAACGGCGACACTTGTAGGATGCATTCCAAGCCAACACCAGCAAACCGGACATCATCAATCGTCCCGCTGCTGCAGGTTTTTCTCGAAGATAATCAGGTTCGAAGCTGTATGCGTGTCGTGGCGCAGGCCGACGATTTCGTAGCCGATGCGGATGCAAAGCAGCAGCAAGGGCTTGTGATGGTTGTAGCATTCCAGCCGGGCCATTTCGTAGCCCTCCTGCTTGGCCCAGGACTGCTCAGCCGCCAGCAATTGCGAGGCGATGCCCAGCCGCCGGGCGTCGGGCAGCACACCGGCCAACCAACTGTAATACGTCGTCGGTCGAAGCTCGTACCCGCACGAAAAACCGACCGGCTGGCCCTCCAACTCCGCCACCATGACCAGCGCGGCGTGACGGTGCTCCAACCGGCGCGTGAAATAAGCAACATCCACCGAAGGCCTGAATATCTGGTTATACAGATCGCAGATCAGAGGGTATTCCCCTGGCCCGACGATCTCGATGTTCGCAGTGGCCATGGTGAAATCACCTTCCAGTTCCGTCGAGTCGTTCTAAACCCCGACCGTGGATCACGCCGGCCCGGGCGACAATTCACACCCGGCACCGGGCGATCACAGATGCAAGTATCCTCGGTGATCTCACCCAAAGCAAGCCGTCGCGGTTCGCCCAAGCCCCGAATCGGCCGCTTGTGAAAGATGCTCGCCCGCCGTTGATTCTACAGGGGCGCCCGCACCGGGGCGCTTGACGACGCACCCAAGGTTACACGATAAGGGCATGGAGGATAGGAGCCTCAATCACCGCCACACTGATACGCCATCGATTCGGAGGGACCCGGACCTATGCGGATTATTCAAGAACCCACCGTGTACCTGGTCGGCCAGCAAACCATCGATCAGGCCCAGATCGACAGGTTCTTGGCCGACCATCAGGTGGACACCTGGACGACCGACGCATCGGTCGCCGGCGAAGCCTTGGCTGAGTTGGCGGGGCGGATCTGCTACATGAGCTTCGCCAAGCCCCGCCCCGGCGGCAACAAAGCCTATCTGGACCGCATCCTCGAATCGGCCCACGGAAGCGTCCTGGAACATGCGGTTTTTAATTTCATCATCACCGGGGTATCGCGAAGTTTCACGCACGAGTTGGTCCGGCACCGGGCCGGCTTTGGCTATTCGCAGCTTTCCCAGCGCTACGTGGACGAGTCGGTGGCCGATTTCGTCGAGCCAACCGTCATTGCCGACGACCCCGAACTGCACGAGGTATGGCACGCAGCCGTGACCGAATGCCAGGCCGCCTACTGCAAATTGGTTGACGGATTGATGCACAGATTCGAGGGCGTCGAAAGCAAAACCCTGCGGCGCAAACTCGCCCGTCAGGCAGCCCGTTCGGTCTTGCCCAATGCGACCGAAACCAAAATCTTCGTCACCGGCAACGCCCGGGCCTGGCGACACTTCATCGAGATGAGGGCCAACGAGCATGCCGAAACCGAAATCCGTCGAGTGGCCTTGAAAATCGCCAAGTGCCTCCAACAAGCCGCCCCCAATCTATTCGGCGATTACCAGATCGTGGAACTTGAAGACGGCACCTCCGTGGCTCAGACCGCATATCGCAAGGTCTAACCGTGTCCAGTCTGAATTCGCTATTCGCCATTCGATATTCGCCGCCAGGCCCACGACCCGCGGACCGCTACTACCCGTC
>JBHHVM010000365.1:0-4009 GCA_046754265.1 Phycisphaerae bacterium | reverse complement strand
GTTCAACGGGTCGCAGGTAGATCCCCCGGACGCTGGGCCGGTCCAGTCGAATGCGTTCGGGCGACACCACCACGTCACCCAGAATGGCCCCCACGACGCGAAGTTGCCGGGTCTCCTCTTCATCAGCCACCCGAACCTTGATGTCGATCATGCCCGAAACCGGGCCCAGCGGAGCGTATTCGTTCACCGTCAGCCGCAGCCGTTGGCCGACGGCGTTCTTCACCGGCAGCGCAGAAGCCTCATAGCGGAACACGCCCTTGGGCACCTCCACCGACATGACTTCGAGTTCCATATCCTCCCCCGTGGGCAGCAGGTCCAGCGGCTTGGCCAGTTTTTCGCCCCGCCGAGCGTTGCCCAGGATGTATTTTTGCCCCGGCACGGTGCGAAACAAGGTGCGAACCTCGACTCTGAAGCGCAGCACCGCCCGAGCCGCTTGGGGGTCGTTCGTCTGAATGGTCACCGATTTATTCTGCACCCCGGGCCGACCTAATGAGTTGAACCGCACCTTCAGATCGACGTGTCCACCGGGCGGAATCCGCTTTTGGTCCTTGGTCAGGCTGACGGTCGTGCAGCCGCAACTCGACTTGGCGCTATGGATCAGCAGATCTGCCTGGCCCCTGTTTTCCAGCCGGAAGACCACCGGCAGCACCTTGCCCTCGCGAATCGGTGGGAGTTTCTGATTGGCGTGCGGAACCACCAACCTGGGCTGGGGTTTCACCGCAGGATCGCCGCCCTGTCGAGCCGCCGCCATGTAGCGGCGTGCGCCTCGCACGCCGTCTCCCCACGCAGATGCCCCCCCCGGCGCGCCGAGGGCCAATACCAGAATCAGCAGGGCTTGCTTGTGCATGGTGTTCTCACTCCTTGGCCGCCGCGATGGTCTTCGCGGGGGGCAGATTGGCCTGTCGATCTCCTGGGACGCTACCGATTAGGGCGCGGCCTACATTCTAAGTGTTGCGGCAGGCTTCGGAAAGTAACACCGCGGCAACATTGCTCGACTCAACCGGCGACGTATAATCGGCTCCAGCGCCTTCTACACCGAACCGCGACCGTAAGGGAGCGGGCTTTTATGGACGGAGACTGCCCCCAATGAAAAAGCACCGACTGTTTACGCCCGGCCCGACCATGGTGCCCGAAGACATCCTGCTGGAAATGGCCCGCCCACAGGACCACCATCGCACGGCCGATTTCCGCCAACAATTCAAGGAGGTCACCGACCACCTGCAGTATCTCTTTCAGACCCAGGCCACCTGCCTGACCTTGACCGGAAGCGGTACCCTGGCGGGCGAGTCAGCCATTGTCTCTTGCTGCCCGCCCAAGAACGGCCACAAAGTCTTGTGCTGCCGGGGCGGAAAATTCGGCGAACGCTGGGCGGAGATTTGCCAGGCGTTTGATATTCCCTTCGTCAATTACGATATCGAGTGGGGCCGCGGGGCCAACCCCGAGGAAATCGATCGGCTGTTGACCGAGGACTCGGACCTGGACACCGTCACGCTGGTCCACAGCGAGACCTGCTCGTCGTCGGTTTCCGACGTCCAGGCCATCGCCCAGGTCACCCGAAAACACGGGGCGTTGCTCATCGTCGATGGCATCACCGCAGTGGGGACGATCCCCGTCAAGATGGACGAATGGGGCCTCGACGTGTGTTTTACCGGCTCGCAAAAGGCCCTGATGCTGCCGCCCGGGCTGGCCTTCGTAGCCGTCAGTGACCAGGCTTGGCAACGCATCGAGACGGGTGATGCGTCCAGCTATTACGCCAATCTAAAGAAATATCGTAAATCGCTGGAAGGGTCCGACACGCCCTTCACGCCCAACAATCAGTTGATCCGCGGACTGGCCAGGGTCCTGCGGGACATCAAGGCCCGTGGGTTGGAATCCATCTGGGCCCAGACCGCCCTGATGGCCCGGGCCACTCGTTCAGCCGCCCTTGCCATGGGGCTTAAAGTCTTTGCCGCCGACCCGGTCGATTCGGTCACCGGCCTGGTCGTGCCCGACGGCGTGGACGAGGGCAAACTTCGCAAGATGATGCGCTCCCGCTTCGGCATGAGGGTCGCCGGCGGCCAGGGCCACATCAAGGGCAAAGTCATTCGCATTTCGCACATGGGCTACTGCGACGTCTTCGACACCCTGGGCGTCATCTCCGCCGTGGAACTGGCCCTACTGGACCAGGGCTTCGCCCTAGCCCCGGGTCAGGGAGTGGCCGCCGCCCAAAAAGCCTTCGCCGAGGGTGTCGAAGCCTTACAGTAGGGCAGGGGGTTCCCCTGCCAAACAATGCCGGTTCCGTCTCGACTCATTTTTCAATTTTTCAATTTCTCAGTTTTTCAATTTTCCCAGGGCTGGGTTCTGCAACCGTTGCAGCGCCCACCTCTTAGCCCGGGAAAGTTCAAGCGGCAGCGGCTGCGGGTCGCCGGTGTGTACGAACCGGTCCACGGCCTCCAGGACCGCCTCGGGCCGATCCATGGCCTCCATCAACAGGGCTTGGTAATACCAGCTTCGCGGCGAATCGGGAAAGCGCCGCACGAGTCGTTCGATCTCGGCCCGCCCTTCCAGGATGGCCCCACGCCGTTGCAAGCCAAAAGCCAGGCCGACCAGGCCGTGATAGCTTTCGGGTTGTCGATTCACCACCGACTGCATCAACACGTCGGTGTTCCGCCAGCATTGCTGATACTGCCACGTCGTGGCCAGTAGCACGCCGATGATTGGAATCACGCCCAGCCAAACCACTCGAAAACGTCCCAACCCCGCCAAGGCCAAAACGGCGAACGCGCTGGCCAGGTAAAGCCACCGTTCGGCGAAAAGCCAGTTGGCCGCCGGGATGAAATGGCAGGGCAGCACCACAAACAAACCCAGCCAGGCCAGCGCCAACCCGATCGGGTGCCGCCGCTTCATCCCCCAGACGACCGCCGCCGCCAGGCACAGGGCCACGCCCACACCGCCCAGCACGTCCATCCGCCAGAGCGTCACCGGCACCGCGAATCCCCCCACGCTCCAAATGGGGCACAATCCGATGGGCAGCAAAATCAATTTGGCTGACAACCACAGCAGCGCCGGCGGCAGGGCGACCTTGGTGATCCACCCAGCCCCCACCAGTGGATTGGCCCAGCGATTGACGTGGTCAGCCGGCAACGTGGTCCGCCCGCCGAACATCCACCAGCGCATCAGCAGATACACCGTCAGCACCAGGATCATCCCCAAATAATGGCTGCCCGCCAGCGCCCGCAGCCGGGCCCGCACGGGTTCACCGGACGCGTTCGCCCGTCGATACGACCAATCCAGCAGGACGATCGCCGGCAGCAACAAGGCGGCATGTTCCTTGCTACCCAAAGCCAGCCCAAACAACAGGGCCAAGCTCAGGTGGTGCCGTATCGTAGTTTCGATTTTCGACTTTCGACTTTCGACTTTCCTCTTGGACCGGCTGTGCTGCACCAACAGGCCCAGGCCGAACAGCCCGGCCAGAAGCTCGGCCCGACCCACCACCATGGCCACCGCCTCGGTATGGACCGGATGCACGGCAAACAACAGTCCAGCCAACCAACCTGCCGAACTCCGCCGCCACACCGTCAAGCCCAGCAAGGCGGTCAGCGACGCGCACAGGCCATGCAGCACCGCATTGACGATGCGATACCCAGCCGGGTGGTCTCCAAAAACGCTATAGCAAGCCCGTAGCGACAGCGTGCTGATGGGTCGGTACAGCGGGTCGGTGCTCAGGTCGGCAGGCCAATAGGGCTTGGTGAACGCCTGGTGCCAGGGGCCTTGGCGGACGACCGGGTTTTTCTCGATGAGGTACCGGTCATCGTAGACGAAATCGTACCGGCTTTGCGGCAGATAGGCCGCCACGCCGACCAGCAGGCTGACGGCCGCAGAAATCCAGGGTCTACTGAAAGGGTTGCGTCGGGTGCCTGGCTCTGTCGCTATGTTGGCCACGCTTTGCTCCGGCCAACCGCGACGCCCACGGTTAGTGCCGAAAGTTGTCACTTACCGCAGTAGTCGATCAGGCGGGCGGTTTCCTTGC
>JBHHVM010000364.1:0-4016 GCA_046754265.1 Phycisphaerae bacterium | reverse complement strand
GAAGCGCTCCATGACCACATCGTAGGAAAGCTGTTCGACGACGGCCTGACGCATTTGTGCAGCCAGGGCTAAGCGTTGGCTATCTTGATCGATGAATCGGTCTGCCATTTGGACGAACGATTCGCGGTCTGCAAATGCGATGTCATCGAAATCGGCGAAGAGGTCGGCTGCATATTGCCAGTCCGCGTAGATCAAGACGTGGTGGAAAGCTTCCTTCCCCTGGCGGTCTAATAGGCCGATTCGCCGGTGCATTTGCTGGAAATCGGTGATCAGGTTTTGATCTCCATGGTCCAACAGGGCGGCATGACTTTGGACGCCAGATTGTCGGATTCGTTTGGCCAGGTCGCGCAAGCCCGGTAAACAAGTATCGCCCGGCGCCCGCCGGGTCAGGAAAAACCCGCCGGCTGACAGTCCGTCCAGGGCCCGCTGATGGATAAAGCCGGCCGGCATCAGTTGCAGGTTGATTTTGGAAGCCCGGTAGATACACGTTAGCTCGCGCCCGTTGTCGGCCGGCCCGGCCGCGAATTCCGCCAGGGTGGGGTGTTGATCCCAGCCGTTGCCGTAGATGCGAAGCGATCGGCCTCGTTGCCGGGCCCACTCGGCCGCCCATTCCAAAGCCTGGTGGCGGAAGACCCGGTCGCACAGCCGCCAGATGTACCACCCCAGCAGGTGGTTTCGCACGGCGTCATCTCGCACTTGCATGCCGACTTGCTGTTCGCCTTGTGCCAGAAGGTGACGCATAAAACGCCCGTCGACGGGTTGGCCCGCCTGGACTGCGTCTACAGCCAGGGGATAGATGGCGTCGAGCAGACGGAGCACGTTGGGGTCTTGGATCTGGGGCAGTTGTGATTGGTGAAAACCGGCGGCGGTCTGCGAAGCGTGGCTCACGTACGAGATGTCACAGGTGTAGCGTTGCACTTCTTCCGATGTCAGGTCTTGGCTTTCCCATTGACCCGGGTCGGTGGGGATTTGGCAGGCCAGGAACTGCCGGGGGTCGCACTTGTAGAGAGCTTGCGTTTCGCAGTGCGGCATGCCCACCACGGTGTCGAGGCAGGACATGGCTTCGACCTTATCTTTGGCGAACGATCCGGGCAGGTTGTCCTGATCGAAGGTCATCATGGGCAGATTGTCGGGAATGATTCCGGCGAAGGCCGGGCGCAGGTGATCGAGCAGAAACAGGAGGTCGGGCTCGAACTCAGCCATGATGCGGTGATAGGTGGTGACGCTGATCTTCTCGTGAAGCGTCGATTCGGTCACTATGCGAAAGGTATGCCCCAACCGTTCAACAGCGGCTTGGGCGTCGCGCATGGAGTATTTGAGGAACGTGGTGTGGGTGCTGACCGGCCCCAGGATTCGTAGCGGCGGACCCGTGCCGTCCAAGGCTTCGGCAAAGCGCTTGGCCCAATAGCGGGCATCGCGTCCGGCATAGCGGTCCTGCAGGTCGGTCATGCCTTGCACGGCGATGGAAGTGCGGTATCGCTGAATACTGGTGGCTGCCTCGTAGGCGCTGGGCTGGGGTGCAGGCCGATGGCGAGACAGGCAAAAGGCGTGGACCGGTGCCGGCCAATCGAGACTTTCGTGAAGCAGCTTCTCGAATCGCTGTGTGCAGTCGGGCCCCACGAAGACTTTGACTCTCGGGTCGGCCAGGATTCGGGTCCAATCGTGCAGGTGCAGGACCACAGCCATGAGTGCGGGATCGGGTTCCACCAAATACAAAGCGGTGCTGAATTGCAGGAACGTGTTCTGGGTGCGATGCCACACGCGATGGAAAAACCAGCCCAGGTCCAGCCCCTCGAACAGGTAGGGCCCGGGCATGAGCTGTTCGATGTCCGGGGGCAGGTTGGCGCTGTCCGCCAATTGTCGATGGTGGCCCAACGTGCCGATCCAGACGTCCCGGCCGGTGGTGGGGCGGTGGCGAACCTGGTGGACGCGTTGGCGGTCTATATACAGTTCATAGTTGTCAATTTCGCACCGCCACGCGGCGGCCACGGTATCAGCCTGGTCACCGTGCTTGGCCAGCTCGGCCAAGTTTTGCTCGAATTGATGGTTGTGGTCGGCCCACGACTGCGAGCCCAGGGTTCGGGGGATGGTTTCTATCATCCCGGCAAATTCCGGATGGGCTTTGACGGTCTGACCCGCGGCCGATAACAACTCGTGGGCTGGCTCACCCAAGCCCAGATCGAGAAACGCTTGGGCTGCCCGGAGGCGAAGACCGTCGCCTTCCTCGCCCACACCGGGCGTCAGTTGGGCCAGCGCACGATTGAGAAAGGCGTAGCGATCCTCCAGGCCCTTGACCTCGGGCGTTGGAGGTGGGGCAACGGAACTGGTCACCGACATTTCGACTCCCGAGCGCAAGGGTTCCTGTTGCCTTCATATCGGCGCGTCCAGGCCATTGCCGTCAACGAGTGGGGGTGCGGACGGCCAGTCTGGCGTCATTTCGGTGGTGACCTTGACTCCGGGAGGATGCATAACCGCTTGTCATTAAATAGGTTAGCACTGCACTGGGTCGAGGAATGCGGTGTCTGGTGCTTGGCTGGGGTTGCCGTCTGAGTTGTGGCCTGATTGCGAAGGTCGCACCGATGCGTTCATGCCCGGCCTGGCGCCTTTTGGACGACGCCGTCGAATCGGCGCGGACCGACCTTGGGTTTGGCGAAGACGGCGTAGGTTTGCCGGCGGCGTGACTGTCTGCTAGAGTTTGGCCGCCTAAGCAGTCGGCGCGGACGGCACTCCTTTAGCTCCGATGAGAATTCCCGATTGGTTTTGAGATGGATCCGCAAACACAAACACAAACACCTGTAAACAACGCCGGCGGCGCTGCCGCATCGGATGGCGATCATTGGTTTACTTCGATGTGTCGAAGCGTGACGTGTTGGTTCGACACTTCGGCCAAGTCGTATTCCCAGGGCGATCTGGTCAATCCTTACTCTGTGGATTGGCTGCGGATGATTCCCTACGTCGGGATGCACCTGATGTGTCTGGGTGTGATCTGGGTAGGTTGGAGCCCGATCGCCGTGATGTTGGCCGCGGGGCTTTACGTGGTTCACATGTTTTCGATCACCGCCTTTTACCACCGCTATTTCTCTCACCGGTCGTACAAGACTTCGCGGTTCTTCCAGTTCATTTTCGCAGTGCTGGGCAACTCCTGCGTGCAGCGGGGGCCGATCTGGTGGGCGGCCCGACATCGCCACCATCACCGGCACTCCGACGAGGAGGCCGACGTCCATTCACCGGTGCGCCATGGACTGTTCTGGAGCCACTTCGGTTGGATCATCTCCAAGGGTGCTTTCGGCTACGAATCCAAATCGGTGCCGGATTTGATCAAGTATCCGGAGTTGCGTTTCATCGACCGATTCGACAATCTCATTCCAGTGGTCGAAGCCGCCATGATCTTCGGACTGGGCAAGTTCCTGCAGGCCCGGGGCTGGCATACTTCAGGCATGCAAATGCTGATCTGGGGGTTTTTCATTTCCACGATCGTGTGTTCACACGCCACCTTCACCATCAACTCGCTGACCCACATGTTCGGCCGCAAACGCTACAAGAGCAAAGACGAGAGCCGTAACAGTCTGGCCCTGGCCTTGTTGACCTTTGGGGAAGGTTGGCACAACAACCACCATTATTATCCCGGGGCGGTACGGCAGGGGTTCTATTGGTGGGAGATCGATTTGACTTACTATGTGCTCTGGCTCATGGCGCGTTTGCGGATTATTTGGGATCTTAACTCGGTCCCGACCCAAGTCCGCGAGGCCCACCACGTTCAATAAAACAAATCGCGCCGCGAGTGAACGCTACTTTCCGCCGGGATCGGTCGGATAGCGCTTCAGAATCCGCTCAAACGCCACCTGAAGAGCCTGCTGCGCCGCTTCATTGGCCTGATTGGTCGCCAACAACACGCCCCAATTGTGTTCCGGCAATAGATGAATCCGAGCAAACCACAGCGAATTGCTTCCGGCGTGTTCGAGCACCTTGCCGGTCGTCCAAGGGGGCTGGCTGATGCCCCACCCAAAGGCGTACTG
>JBHHVM010000363.1:0-4072 GCA_046754265.1 Phycisphaerae bacterium | reverse complement strand
GGCGCAGGCGAATTCCACGCGGGCGGCGGCGTGGCCGTCGGCGCTGATTCGCCCGGTCATGAAATAGACGTCATCCATCCGTTCGCCGATGACCACTTCGACGGTCAAGGTCTGGCCCGGGCGGACGGGGCGTTTGAACTTCGCGTCTTTGATGCGGGTGACCACCGGGGCGCCGGTGGGGTCATCCAGTTGCTGGGCCAGCAGGATGGCCCCCGCCTGGAAGGCGCATTCGCACAAAAGCACGCCGGGCATGATGGGGTTGCCGGGGTAGTGCCCCTGGAAGAAGGCTGCATCCGGCTCGACCTGCTTGCGGGTGACGATACGATCGGTGTCATGCTCCATCACCTCGTCCACGAACAAAAAAGGCGGCCTGTGCGGAATCAGTTGTAGGAAATCGGTGGTGGTCACGCCGAAGCCTTTGCGGTGCTGGCTGCCGATTCCAAGAAGGCGTCCACCTCGTGGGCGACGATGACGCCGTAATTGATGGCCCCCAACCAGCCGGACATGATAATGCCGACCGAACCGGCGTGGAACATGCCCCCAATTTGCTTGGGCAGGTCCATGCTGACTTGCAGGCCCTCGAATTTGGTGCCAAAAGTCGCCCCGGCGGCGTGCCGGGTGTAGTGCTCGAAGGTTTTTGGGGTGGAGGCTTCGACGTGGTCGATTTTTTGGCGGATGTCGGGGATGTATTTTTCCAACCCGTCCAGGGTGGTCTCGATCAGGACGTGTTTATCGTGCTGGTATTGGTCGTCGGACAGCTTGGCCCAATCGTCGTAGTTGGCATTGGTGGACGAGACCACCGCGTAGCGATCCGACCCCGGGCGGATATCGGGATAGTACATCGAAAAAGTCCGGCTGGTGATGTTTTTGGCGCACAGGGCGGTCGAGTCGAATTCCGGAGCGACGGAGGTGAACAGCAGGTCGCCGATGTAGTCCAACTTATGGCCCTTTTTGATGCCCATGTAGACCTGGCAACTGCTGTTGTTGAGGCGGACCGCCCGGGCCTGCTCGGCAAACTCGGGCTCCAGGTGGTCGTAGCCGATCATTTTGCCGAGGGTGGTTTTGAGGTTGGCATTGGACAGCACGGTGGACGCGCCGATCCGGCGCCCGTTGGCCAGCACGCCTTGGACCCGCCGCCCTTCGAGAAGGACGCGCTCCACGGTGACCTGCTTGCGAACGTCTACGCCGTTGGCGATCAATTCTTTCTTCATCAACCCGATGAGCTTGTCGGTGCCGCCCTGGAAGATGAAGACGCCCTTGCTCATGAAGTTGGAAAAGACGATGCCGTAGGTGATGGCGGGGTCGTCCAGGGTTGAGCCGTTGGCGTAGGCGATGGGCTCCATCAACAAGCGCCAGACGTCGGTTCGACCGGGAAAGAACCGCTGGAGCAATTCGCGGGTGGTCTCGGAATGGTCGTCGTAAAAGTCCATCTTGTGGACGGTATCGAAGAAGCTATCCACCGTCTGGGGCGGGACCTTGAACTGCCCCACGAGTAGCCGGGTAAAATCCTGCCGATCGAAGGTGGTCTCCAGTTGAAACTGGGGGTTATCGAAGCGGATGCCTTTGAGCTGCACGATGCTGTCGGCGATCCGGCGGGTCCAGTATTTTCGGCAGCTTTTGATCATGCCGATGGGGAAGCCGTGGAGGGAGATGTCGAAAATGTGCCCTCCGGGCCGGCGAAACCAGGTGGCCATGCCGCCGAAGTTGTAGTGTTGTTCGAGCAGCAAAACGGAGTGACCCGCCTTGGCGAGCCGGTTGGCGGCCGTCATCCCAGCCAGACCGCTGCCGATGACGATCACGTCGTAGTGGTCCTGGGCACCTTGCAATCGGTCTGCGGGCATAGGTCGGGCCGGTCGGGTCTCTAGTCCCGGGCCAACACGTGCATGTTGGCCATCGAGATTCCGCTGAGGATCGCTCCGACGATCCCCAGGAAACCCTGATCTGTACCGCAGATGAAGAGGTTCTTCAACCAGGTCCGCCCGTCGCGGAGCTTGCCGGGGGCGCCGTAGACAGCCCCCTTGAGGTGGCCGGTGAAGCGTTCGATGGTCCGGGGGGTGAACATATCGCGGAAGACGACCCGGTCGCGAAACTCGGGAATGAAGGCCAGGGCCCGGTCGACGGTCTGGGTGTAGCAGTGTTCCTTGGCCTGGGCGTATTCGCCGGGGCCCAGGGCGGCCCAGCGGTCGTAGTTGGCCAAGCTGGTGATGCGGATGATGCCCTCGGGCAGGTCCTGGTGGCCCTGGTAGTTGTTGGGGCAGCAGATCACGCCGCTGCGGACGTCGACCAGGTCGTCGGGTCGGGCATAGCAGAAACGTTCGGCATCGTTGAAGAAGATGATGGTGGAGTCGATGCCCAACTGGGCTGGGGTCAGGTCGGTGCAGGAGATGGACTCGACGAAGGACAATCGGCCCGGCTGATCCGGTGGGGCAGGGAGGTCGGGCTGGGCGCACAGTCGCATGGTTTCCAGGTAACCGGCCGAGGAGAGGATCGCATCGGCCGAGATCGTTTCGCCGTCGTCCAGGATCAATTCGGCCACGCGGTCGCCGTCGGTCTGAATCCGGCGAACCCCGCAGCCCATGCGCAGCTTGCCGCCGTACTGGCGGAACTTCTTGACCAGCGCCTTGAGGATCACGCGGACCCCATCCCGCGGCCTGGCGAAGCCCTCGAGGTAGAGCGATTTGAACAGCGTCACAAAATGGGTGAAATCCATGTCATGCTCTTGGGCGCTGCCGTAGTACATCAAGGGGCACAGCAACATGTCCACCAGGACCGGGTCGGTGATGAATTGGGCCAGCTCTTGGCGGGCGGATCGTGGCGTCACCACGATGGCGGTGTCGTCGTAAGCCTTGACGGCGGTGACCAGGCGTTCAAAGCCGTCGATCTGGTCGGGGAACAGCTCGGCCAGGTCCTCGGTGAGCATGCGGCCGCCGTTGCTGAATCGCAGGCGGCGATCCGGAAAGCGGACTTCGGAATAGCTCTGTTCGCGCAGGTCCAGTTCTTCGCGGCTGATGCGTAGTTGCCGCAGGAGTTTGGGCAGCGGGCCGTTCTTGATGCCCTGGGGGACAAAGTTGGTCAGGGCGTGCAAACCGACGTCGAATTTGCGGCGCCCCAGGGTGTAGAAAGAGTTCAGGCCGCCAAAAACGCGGTGGCGCTCGAGGACCACGACCTTGCGGTCGAAGTAGGCCAAGCGGATGCCCGCAGCCAGGCCCGACATGCCGGCGCCGATGATGATGGTGTCGTAATGCATGGGCAACGGCCCAACGTCGTCGCAGGCCAATGCCCCGATCCGCCGCCCTGACGGGCGGGGCCCGGCAGGCTAGCCGGCGGCGAGGTCCACACCCCGCCGCTCGAAGAGGGGCAGCAGGTAGGCCACACAACTCTCCAAAGAGGCCAGCATGGGATAGTCCTCTTTAGGCACTTCGATTTTATAGCGTTTGCGGAGTTCCATGACGATGTCCAGGAAATCCATGGAATCCAGGTCCAACTGCTCGCGCAGCGACTGGTCGCCCCTAAGCCCGTCCAGCTCCGCGTCCGGGGCGACGATGGCGATGATGCTAACGACGATGTCTTTGATCTTCTGCTTGGTCATGGCACTCCCAAACCCAATTACGCTCGAAAATCGGCGGGCGTCTAGGCAGCGGCCTGGCCCTTGAACCGCTTGACCACCACGGCTGAGTTGATGCCCAGCATACCGAAAGAGTTATTCAAAATATAGTCTACGGTCCCGGCCGACCGGGCCTCGTTGATGACCAGGCCCCGCATGGCGCAGGTGGGGTCCAGATCATCGATGTTTATGGTAGCGTGGACCATTCCGTCGTCAAAGGCCCCCAAATTGCCCGCCAGTTCCAGGGCCCCGGCCGCTCCCATGGCATGGCCTATGAAGCTTTTGGTGTTATTGATGTGGATTCCGGGGAAATCCCCGAAAACCTGGCGGAGGGCCATGGCTTCCCGCTCGTCGCCCACCTCGGTGGAGGTGGCGTGGGTGCTGATGATGTCGATATCGGCCGGCTCGATGCCCGCCCGTCGGATAGCTTCGACCATGCATTCAGCCAATCGCTCGGGGTTGGGCAGG
>JBHHVM010000362.1:0-4087 GCA_046754265.1 Phycisphaerae bacterium | reverse complement strand
GGCCTTCTATCTGGTTCGCTACCTGGGCTGTAACCCCATCATCTTCGTCGGCCAGGACCTGGCCTACAGCGGGCACGTCTTCTACGTCCCCGGCGTCGAAGTGCATCAAAGCTGGACCGGCGAAATCAACCGCTACAACACCATGGAGACCAAAGAGTGGGAGCGCATCGTGCGCAACCGGGCCATCCTGCGCCAAGTGCCCGACGTCCACGGAGGCCAGGTCTATACCGACGAGTTGTTGTTCACATATCTCGAACAATTCGAGAAGGATTTCATCGGCACCCCCGCCCGGCTCATCGACGCCACCGAGGGCGGGGCCCGAATCCGCGGCACCGAGGCCATGACCCTGGCCCAAACCCTCGAAACCTTCTGCGCCGCCGACATCCCCGCCCAAAAGTTCGCCTATCGCGATCCCGCCAAGCAATGGGACCCCGCCAGACTCCCAGCCGCCCGAGAGCAGATATCCCAACGCCTCACCGAGGTGCAAGCCATCGAAAAACTATGCACCCAGTTCCTGAAGGTCTTGAAAGAGCTGGAAGGGCTGACCGACGATCGGGCCCGCTTCAATCGAAAGCTGATCCGCGTCGACGAACTGCGCGCCGCCGTCCAGTCCTACGACCGGGCCTACCGCATCATCAACAGCACCTGTCAATTGGCCGAGCTGCGCCGCTATAGCGCCGACCGAAAACTGGGCGCCGACCAGGCCAGCGGCGTCGAGCGGGCCAGGCGACAGCTCAATCGCGACCAGGAGTTCGTCGAAGCCATGATGCAAGGCGCCAAAGACACCGCCGAAATCCTCACCGAAACCCTGGCCCGCTTCGACCGGGCCATCGCCCCCAAGGTGTCCGCATGAAGACCGTTGCCGCCATCGACGTGGACCTGGTCACCACGCCCTTGGGAACGTCAAGCCGCCAGGCCGCCGAATTATCCGGTGTCCCCGTGCTGCTGCGGACCGTGCAGCGCGTCCGCCGGGCCCAGGAAGTTGCCGAGGTCCACTTGGTGTGCCCCGCCGATCAGGTCGAACGCTGTCGAGCGATGCTATCCGAAGAGGCAGTGACGGTACATGGCATATCCTCCGGGCCTCCGCCCTTCCGCCGCCTGACCCGGGCCGCCCGGAGTTGGTCGCTGGAGGGCTGGCGCGGCGGCATGGGCGGGGCAGCCTGTATGGACGAATACACCAACGCCGCCGTGCTCGCCCAACTGGGGCAACAGTGCCAAGCCGACGCCGTCTGGGCGTGCAGCGGAGCCTCGCCGCTGGTCGATGCGGATCTGATCGATGCCATGATTCGGCACTTCCGCGACCACGCCCAACACATGCGCATGACCTTCGCCCCCGTGCCGCCGGGATTGGCCGGCACCGTCTTTGCGACTTCCTTATTGAACGATCTAGGGGCCGAAAACGTACCGCCCGGCTGGGCGCTGGCCTACAAACCCGACGAGCCCCGCATGGACCTTGCCTTTAAGGAATGCAGCCACCCCTGCCCCCAGGTCATGCGCCACGCCACGGGCCGGCTGATCGTCGACACCCGCCGGGCCATGGAACACGCCGCCGACATCCTCACTCGTCATCCCGACCCCGACGGGCCAACCGTCTGCCAATGCCTGATCGACCGCGCCGCAAATCACGTGCCGTCCCTCCCCCGCGAAGTCGAAATCGAGCTGACCACCCAGGACCCCGTCCCCGACTGCCCGTTAAGGCCTCGCGGGGCGCGGGTTCCCGACCGTGGACCCATCGACGCGGACCTGGTCCGCCGCATCGCCGCCGAATTGGCCACCTACGACGACTCGCGCGTGGTGCTCGGCGGGTTCGGTGAGCCCCTCGGGCACCCCCAATTCGACGCGATCCTAGCCGCTCTTGCCGATGCCGGCATCTTCGCGGTCGCCGTGCGCACCGCCGGCCTGACCATGACCGAGGATGTCATCGCCTCGCTGGTGCGCCACAAAGTGACCGTAGCCGAGTTCACCCTGGACGCCTGGACCGAAGCGCTCTACGCCCGGCTTCATCCCGGAGCCGCCCTGCCCACCGTGGTTTCAGCCATGGATCGCCTGGCCGCCGCCCGGGCCCATGCCGGGCAGGTCGAACCCCTCGTGGTGCCAAGCTTTGTCAAATCCACCGACAACGTGCATGAGCTGGACGCCTTTTTCGACGGCTGGATACGCAAGGAAGGCTGGGCCGTAATCCACGGCTTCAGCCACCACGCCGGTCAACTCGAAGACCGCAGCGTCGTCGACATGTCGCCACCCCACCGCCACCCCTGCCGGCGTATCCGCAACCGCTGCACCGTCCTGGCCGATGGAACCCTGACGCTGTGCGATCAAGATTTCACCGGCCTAAGCAAAGTCGGCTCACTCAAACACACCAATCTGGAAGACCTGTGGCAGTCAAACCAATTCCAAGCCGCAAGATCCAACCAAGACGCCGGAAACTACCAAACCGGACCCCTATGCGCGAATTGCGCCGAGTGGCACAGACCCTAGCTACCCCCGGTTGCATAGCAAAGACCCCTCATCGCCAGGTGAGCTTTTTTTCTCAATTCTCAATTCTCAATTCTCACGCCTCACCTCCCAACCAAGGCATCAACCTCCGAACCGAAGCCCCAGCCCGCTCAAGCTCGCCCACAACCCCAGCTTCGTGCAAAGCCTTGAACCGCTCCCTCCCGCCCCGATGCTCCGCCATCCACTCCGCCGCGAAGCGCCCGTCGCGAACCTCCGCCAGGATATCCCGCATCTTCTCTCGCACGCGCGCATCGATCACCCTCGGCCCGCGCGTCAAGTCGCCGAACTGGGCCGTATTCGATATCCGCTCCCGCATCGCCGAAATCCCCGACGTGTAAATCAAATCGGCGATCTGCTTCAACTCGTGGACGCATTCCAAATACGCAAACTCCGGCTCATACCCAGCCTCCACCAACGTATCGAATGCCGCCTGACACAGCCCTGTCACCCCGCCGCACAGCACCGCCTGTTCCCCGAACAAATCCGTCTCGGTCTCAGCCGCAAAAGTCGTGGCCACCACCGCCGCCCGGTCCGACCCGATCCCCGCCGCCCAGGCCAACGCCACCCGCTCAGCCTGGCCCGAAGCGTCACGCTCCACCGCCAACAGCGACACCAAGCCCTTGCCTTCCTCAAACAGGCTCCGCAGCAACGAACCAGGCCCCTTGGGGGCTACCATGATCACGTCAACTCCATCCGGCGGATCGATGAACCCATACCGGATGTTAAAACCGTGGATGAACCCCAACGCCTGCCCTCGACCCACTCGATCGGCGATATGCTCGGCATAAATCTCCGAGGCCGATTCGTCCGGCAACGCCACCACGATCAAATGGCCGCGCTCCGCTGCCTCCGCCACCGTCATCGGCCCAAAACCATCCGCCTCCGCCCGTCGCCAACCGTCCCCAGCCCGTTGACCCACCACCACCTCCACCCCACGATCCCGCAAATTCAAAGCATGGGCCCGACCCTGATTGCCGTAACCGATCACCGCCACGGTCTTACCCCCCAACGCATCCAAACACCGCCGGTCACATTCCAGAATCTTCATGCCCATAGTTACCGACTCCCATCCAATCCGCGAAAGCAGAGTTGTCGCCTCTTTGTGTCGGTCGGTATTCTCACCCCAAACCCATCCGACCTCAATGTCTTCTCCCTGCGCCGCGCTCGCACCCGCATGCCTTCGCGTCCCACGACCATTCGTCACGGCTGCCAATCCGGGCGGAGCCTCGTCTTTGGGCCTCTAGCCTAGTTCCCTCGTTGCCTCAAGTCCGCCGTTTGCGTTCCGCTGTCCAACAGGCATAATGCCCGTTTCAGCGCGCTACGTTTCGAGACCCTTCACAGGCACGGCTCATGGGCGATGACGTCAAACAACTGATGGACAGGCTCCAAGACCTGCTCGCCCATGCCGACGACGGCCCGCTGACCGTCGAGCTCGAGCGCGATCGGCCCGAGGACGTGGCTGAGGTCTTCGAACTGCTCGACGACCAGCAGCGCTCGCGCGTCTTGTTCGCCTTGCCCCCCCGGGCCGCCGCCGAAGTCGTCGCCTGGGAGCTCGACCGGTGGGCCGCCCGCGCCCGGCTGCCCGGCTCGC
>JBHHVM010000361.1:0-4099 GCA_046754265.1 Phycisphaerae bacterium | reverse complement strand
GCATGGAGGCGTTTCCGGATACTTATCTGGGGCAATTGGCGTCCATTCGCCACGACGATGAAGCCGCCAAAGCCTGCTTCCCGCCGACCGAGATAACCGAACAAACCGCCCAGCCGCAAGCCGGGGCCCGACCTTCGACGGCATGAGATCGGGTGCATGACAGAATCGGCGGGCACAAGAACCAGGGCAGGTCGTTGTTCCGCGCGAGCCCCGGCGCGCCGGGGTTGGCCTGCCGTTTTGGCTCGTGGGTAACGCGGTATACCACGGCCTGGCTTGGCCAGACCGTGCCACCCCTGCCCTACTTTGGGCCGCCTAAACTGTCATGCACCCCATGAGATACATTTGGCCGCGTGTGGCACGACACCTCTGCCGGTTCCCGCTATAGTGGGGGTTATGTCGGCGGCTGGGCGTCACCGGTCGAGCATTCCACCCGGTGGCACCCCGTCGCGCTATTGGTCATGGCAGGTAGGAGAAACGTTCATGTGCTGGCAGGGGTTCAAGAGTTCGGTCGTGCTGAGCGTGGTCCTCGTGGGTGCGGCAAATCCCGCAGCCAGTGCCGGCGATCGGGGTCCGGATCGATTCATCGGCAACGTCCGACAGCTTACCTACGAGGGACGGCGGTCTGGCGAGTGTTATTTTTCGCCCGACGGCACCAAGCTGGTCTTCATGAGTGAGCGCCATCCGGGCAACCCCTTTTTCCAGATCTACGTCCTGGATCTCCAGACCGGAGACATTCACCAGGTGACGCCGGGCCATGGCAAGAGCACTTGCCCGTTCTTTCAGGCGGGCACCGGGGCGATCGAGTTCGCCTCCACGCACCTGGACCCAAACTTCGACGTCGAAGCCAAGAGCGAATACCACCGCCGCGAAACGGGCGGGGCCCGACGCGGGGCTTGGGACTACGACGAGCACTACGACATTTTCATCGCCCAACCTTCGGGAAGCGCACTCAAGCGGTTGACCGATGCACCGGGGTATGACGCTGAAGGCGCCTTCTCGCCCGACGGCAAGCTCATCGTCTTCGGCTCGCTGCGCGATGCCTATCCGCTGGACAAGCTCTCGGGCGAAGAGCGTGCCAAGTTCGAGAAGGATCCGGCTTACTTCGGCGAGATTTACCTGATGAACGCCGACGGCACGAATCAGCGGCGGCTGACCGACTGGCCCGGCTACGACGGTGGGCCGTTCTTCACGCCTGACGGGCAGCGCATCGTCTGGCGACACTTCGACGAGAACGGCCTGCTGGCCGACGTGTATACCATGAAGCTCGATGGAAGCGATCGCATTCGGCTAACCGATTTCAAATCCATGTCCTGGGCCCCGTACTTTCACCCCTCGGGCAAGTATTGCATCTTCAACACCAACAAGTTCGGCTTCGACAACTTCGAGCTGTTCATCGTCGACGCCTTTGGGACACGCGAACCGGTCCGTGTGACGCAGACGCCTCGCTTCGACGGATTGGCTGTGTTCTCGCCCGATGGCCGGCGAATCTGCTGGACGTCCAATCTGACCGACACGGGTAAGAGTCAGATCTTTCTGGCAAACTGGGATCACCAGGCTGCACTGGACGCACTGAGCAAGGCCCCGCTACGTTCGACAAAATAGGTAGGGCGGGTCATTGACCTGCCAATCAATCCAAGGAGTTCAACATGTCGCGCCCCGTCATCTACTTGACCGTCATCATGACATCGCTTGTCACTGGATGTTCCCAGCGGATCGGCACCACGACTATCCCCCCCGAGACCCAGGCGGCCGCCGCCAAACTCTCTGCGGCTGTCAGTGCTGCCGACCTGCAGGCCGACGTGCAATTTCTGGCGTCGGATGAATGCGCCGGTCGGCTGACCGGCACGCCGGGCGTTTTGAGGGCGGCCCAGTACATTGCCCTGGCCCTGGACCACGGCGGCCTCGAACCGGCGTTGGGCGGTTCATACTATCAGCCCTTTGAGTTTGCGGCCGGGGTCGAGCTGGATGAGAAACAGACCCGCCTTGAATTGTTGCAGCCCGATACGCCCTTGAAGTTGCACGAGGATTTCTGCCCGCGCACGTTTTCGGCCAGCGGATCGGCTGAGGGGCAAGTCGTTTTCGCGGGATACGGCCTGGTCGAACCCGCCAGCGGTGGGCGAGGCTATGACAGTTATAAGGGCCTGGACGTGACCGGCAAGATTGTCCTGGCCCTGCGTGATCTTCCGGAGGAAGTGACGCCCGAGCGACGACAGGAGTTGGCACTGTATGCCGGGGACCGCTACAAGGCCAAGCTGGCTTCGGACCGTGGGGCCAAGGCGTTCCTGTTGGTGGCCGGTCCGAATTCCGCCTATGCAGGCCAAGTCAGCAAGTTCCGTTCGGGCAATCGTGGATCGGCTGTGACCATCCCGGTGGCTTCGATCAGCGGAGACCTGGCCAATCGTCTTTTGGACGGTGCCGGCGCCGACCTTAAACAACTTCAGGACATGCTCGACGGGGGGAAGGTCAATCCCCACGCCCGTGTATCGCTCGATCGGCACGTTCGGCTGACCTTTGAGTTGGACCGCCTGCGCAAGACCTGCCGCAACGTCGTCGGCTTGTTGCCGCCGGTGGGCTGTGACGAGTACGTCTGCATCGGTGCCCATTACGATCACATCGGCACGGGTGAAGGACTGGGCTCGATGGCTAAGGAAGGTGAGAAAGGCAAGATTCACAACGGGGCGGACGACAACGCCTCCGGCACGTCGGTGGTGCTCGAAATCGCGGCTGCGATGGCCCAAGCCCGTCAATCGTCTGACCCCGATAAGCCTCGCCGCGGGCTGTTGGTCGCTTTGTGGAGCGGCGAAGAATTGGGCCTGGTCGGATCGAGTTATTTTGTGAACCATTGCCCCGTGCCGCTGGAAAAAGTGTCAGCCTATATCAACTTCGACATGGTCGGGCGCCTGCGGGACAACAAGCTGATCGTTCAATCCGTCGGGTCGTCGCCCGTCTGGCGCCGGCTTTTGGAGCGCCGCAACATTCCGGCCGGTTTCAGCCTGACGCTTCAGGATGACCCGTATCTGCCCACCGATGCGACGAGCTTCTACACCAAGGGCGTGCCGGCACTGGCGTTTTTTACCGACATGCACGACGACTATAATCGGCCCACCGACGATGCCGACACGTTGAACTACGTCGGCATGGAGCGCATCGCCTTGCTGGCCAAGCGCATCGCCGACGACGTTTCGGATCCGGGCAAAGAGGTGGCTTATCTCCGCGTGCAGCGCTCCGCGCCGGCCCCGGGTCGGATGGGGCGCCGGGCCTACACCGGGACGGTGCCGGACATGGGCACTTCGGACGTGAAAGGCGTATTGCTGGCTGACGTCCGCGACGGCGGTCCTGCGGCTGAGGCAGGCCTGCAGTCCGGCGACATCATCGTCGAGTTCGCCGGGCAGGCCATCAACAACCTGCAGGACTACTCCGACGCCCTGATCGGCGCCAAGATCGGCCAACCCGTTTCGGTCGTCATTCAGCGCAAAGGAAAACCCATCAAGCTGACCATGACCCCCACTGCCCGACCGGAGTAAGATAGTCGCTTCCGGGGTCGAAGCTGTGGACGCGCGGGTGCAAGAGACGACTTTCGGAGCGGCGTCCCTGAAGGAGACCCTGCGTGCGCCCACGGAGGAAGCATGACGGGGAGCATGAAGGGGAGCGGTCGATACCCGAGCAGGGCAACACGGCATTTCGGCTTCCTTCAGGCTCCTTTTTCAGTCGCCTTCAGGGGCGCAGCTCGGACCCCCACAAATCGACGTGTGACCAGGCACTAGCCTCTGCCGGTTTTCGTGAGCGCTTCGTGGCCCGCGACTCGTCTGCTTTGCAGGGCCGGGCGGCGTCGGATGTTTGAGACGGGACCCTGGGAGTATCCCTGCACCCTGTTTCCAACACTGAAAACGACATTGATCCGCCCTGGCCGGGCGTTTCTCCCACAAGCGCCCTCTCATGGGCGCGTAACGCACCTGGCAAGCCCAACTCCACACCGGCATGGGGTTTACCCGGCACACCTTATGCGTCGCGGGCGTCAAAAACGATGCTGATAGGGGGCATGAAGCCGACCAAATCAGACATTTGAGGTCTAAAACTCACAGCCCAATGCGCTTACACT
>JBHHVM010000360.1:0-4104 GCA_046754265.1 Phycisphaerae bacterium | reverse complement strand
ATTCGCCGGAGGGCCGTGCTGGTGATGACGGTGGGGTTCTTCATGATCTACGTTCGCCTGCGTCAACTGCGGCGGGAGATGACCTTGGTGGTCAGGCACCTGGCGCTGCGCGAAGCCGTCGAAGGTGGCGCACCTTCGACCGGGGCTCAAGGGGACCGGGCGGCTCCATCGACGTCGTCTTGAAGCGATGTGTGGCTGGCCGATCCATGGAATCCGGCGCAACGCTCACGCGGCGCGTCGGCTTTTCGACAAGAATTCACAGTTATTTCCCAGGTCGTCTTGGTGAACGCTGATGGGCTTCTCAAAGGCGCCCAGATTGCCAGGGCGGCCGGTAGTACAGCCATAGTTTATCAAGTGTCATTCATTCTCCCTTGAGTTGACCGCCCCAAAGGTTTTCGGACGGGCCGTTGCCTGCCGGCTGCCTTTACCGGGCACCGTTTAGCCCTTATGCTTTGGTAGCGTTGCATTTCCGTAATCGGGCACTCGAGGCCGCCCGACGGCGGTCGTTTGCCCGTCCCACATTGCGGCAGTTTCGTCCGTCGTTGAACGGCCACGGCCCTGGGCCAAGGAAGGAGAACGAACCGCGTGATTCAGATTTCGTTACCCCAGGTTGAAGACAGCCCCATCCACGCCCGGCGGCGGGTGAAGTACATCCGCAACGTGGACCAATTGGAGGGCATTCCCGAGGCGGAGCGGGCCAAGCTCAAGCGGGTAGCGGAAAAATACGTTTTTCGTGGTAACGACTACTACCTGGAGTTGATCGATTGGAATGATCCGGACGATCCCATCAAGCAGTTGATCATTCCCCGCGAAGAAGAGCTGCGCGACGGGGGTGAGCTGGACGCCAGCAACGAACGAGCGGTGACCATCACCCGTGGCGTGCAGCACAAATACACCGACACGGTTCTGCTGCTGTGCAACGAAGTGTGCGGGGCCTATTGCCGCTACTGTTTTCGCAAGCGGCTGTTCATGGATGAGAACGACGAGGTGACCAACGATGTCTCCGAAGGCATTGCCTATATTCGCCGGCACAAGGAAGTGCGAAACGTACTGTTGACCGGCGGCGACCCGTTGTTGATGAGCACCCGGCGACTGGTGGAGATTCTGGAGGCATTGCGGGCCATTGACCACGTGCAGATCATCCGGATCGGATCGAAGATGCCGGCCTTTGATCCCTGGCGGTTGGTCAACGATCCGCAACTTCAAGCGGCTTTGGCGGAGTTCTCCGGCCCGACTCAGCGCATCTATTTGATGGCCCATTTCGATCACCCAAGAGAACTGACGCCCGAAGCGATTGAGGGCATCGCTTGCTTTATTCGCAACGGCGTGATCTGTGTGAATCAGTGCCCGCTAATCAAGGGGGTCAACGATGACCCGCAAGTGTTGGCGGAGATGTACCGAAAGCTTTCCTATATCGGCTGCCCGCCGTACTACCTGTTCCAGGGCCGACCGACCCAGGGCAACGATCCGTACAAAGTGCCGATCGTGCGGGGCTGGCGGATTTTCACCGAAGCGCTGCGGCAAGGGTCGGGATTGGCCTGCCGGGCCCGGCTGGTCATGTCTCATGAAACCGGAAAAATCGAAATCGTGGGCGTGGACGGTTTGCACATCTACGGCCGCTACCACCGGGCCAAAGACCCCGCCCTTCGCGGGCGGTTCCTGGTTTTTCATCGCGACGATGACGCCCATTGGCTCGACGAGCTGGAGCCGGCCGACCGGACGACCGAATCGAACTTTTCCTACTCGGCCCAGATGGTGGACGACGATGCCGGTACTCGCCCGGCTGCCGGGGCGCGGTCGGGCTACTGCGACGCCTAACGGCCTAAAGGTTGGGGGGCCCCCATCGGCTGCCCTAATTCTCCCAAGCCAGGGTGAGCAGGGCTTGCAAGACGCCCAGATGCTCGCCCTTTTTCTTGACGGCCAGCACCGGCACAGGGCTTTGGCGGATCAGCCTTTCGGTGACATTGCCGAGCAACACGCCGGCGGCGCCGCTTCGGCCTCGGGCGCCGATGACGATCAGGTCGGCTGAGGTCTGCTCCACGGAGTCGAGGATTTCGGGGACCGGTCTGCCCTGGGGGTCGGGCGTGCAACGGCTACCAACTTGGCAGCCTCGGGTGTCCACCCGTTCGATGAGCCGCTGGTTTTCGCGTTGGGCGGCCGCCTCGAGCCGGGCCTGGTGCTCGGCAAGCGTGGTCCCCACTCGCAAATAGCCGGCATGCACCTGGAAGACATTGAGGGCGATGACGGACGCATCGATCGTGGCGGCGATGTCACAGGCCATATCCAGAGCGTTGGCTGAACATTCCGAATCCCGCACCGGCACCAGGACGCGTTCGACTTTCGCGGAGCGCGGAGGTCCCGGAGGCAATACCAGGACCGAGCACGAGGCTTTGCGGGCCACGCGCTCGGCGATGCGGGCGTGGTCGTCGAGGTCGCCGCGCGTATCGCGCCGTCCCAGGATGATCAGGTCCACCCGCCGTTCGCGGGCCCGGTTGAGAATCTCGAACGCTGGCGAGCCGGTGACCACGTCGCATTGCACGGCCACCTCGCCTTGGGCTGGGAAGTATTCCAGGGCTGGGCCTTGAAGGGATTCAACCGTGATAGAATCGGTGTCAGCCGGTGGCGGGTCGGGGGGGTCGCCTGCTGTCGACGAAGCGTCGGCCACGTGGAGCAAGTCGATGCTTTTGGAAGCGGCTGCCCGGGCGATTCGTCGAGCATAGGTTAGCAGATCGGCAAGCTGTTCCTGTCGGCTCACACAGACCAGAAGGCGTTGGTAGGATTCCATGAGCGCTGATCCCGGCGCGGCGACGATTTCACCGGTTGGAAACCGGTGCCACATGGTGCGTGCCGGCCGAGTCTATTGTAGCGGGTTAGGACGCCTTGTCATCGGGGCTCGTTGACCGTTTCGTCTCTCCCGTAGAAAAAACCGATCAGGTTGATGACAATGGCGACCTGCGACGGCGGGGAAACCAGCCCCGAATTGCGAATGCGTGGAGACTGCATGTTTCACCGCTCAGTCATTTGGCCTTTATTATCGCTCCTAGCCCTGGTTGCGGGGTGCGCTCAGGGAACGTCGGCCTATCGTGTCCTGGGGGCCGGGGTCCAGCGCCCCGAGCGGGCGGTGGTGTTGTTCTTTGTGGACGGCATGGACCGGCGGGTGTTTCACCGGCTCGTCGAGCAGGGAGACTTGCCCAACTTCGAGCGAATCTTCGTGACCGGGGGCGTCGGCGTCGAGCATGCCATCGCGTCGATGCCGGCCATTACCTATCCCAATGCCGTGTCGCTGATCACCGGGCGGTTCCCGGGCCATCACGGAGTGTTGGGCAATCGCTGGTTCGATCGACTCACCCTGATCGATCAGGACTACGGTAGCGCCGCCACGTATCGGAGTGTGAACCGTGATTTCGAGTCAGCCACGCTGTACGAGCTGATGCCCGACCGTCTGACGGTCAACGTGCAGGGGCATACTCGGCGCGGCGTGACGCACACGTTTGACCATTGGGCGCTGAGCGGAATCGATTGGTTCCTCGGGTCCTATACCAGCGTGGACCAGCGGGTGGGTGCCTGCATCGATCGGGTGGTCAATCTTGCCCGGCGGGAGGGGCGTTGGCCCACGGTGTTGACCGCGTATTTTCCGGGAGTCGATGAGGTGGGGCATCGCTATGGGCCCGGTTCCAAACGATACTTGGATGCTTTGCGCAATGCAGACAGACAGATTGGCCGGATTTACGACGGGGTGGAGGCCTCGGGGATGGGGTCGCGGACCTACTATGTGTTGGTCAGCGATCACGGGCTGGTGGCTACGCCCTCGGCCCGATCCGTGGACCTGAACGCCTGGCTCGAGGATCGGTGCAAGCTGCGCGTCTACCGGGGTCATGTCGAGGACGCACGGTACGATCGAAGACGATGGCGGCTGCGCCGATTCGATGCCGTCGTGGTGGATGGGGCCTTTCGGCGGGCGGCGGTTCATCTGCGCGGATCGGCCGGCTGGGCGGGGTCGGCCGACGACGCCCTGATCGAACGCGTTCTCAGACCCGGCACGCAAACCTTATGTGGCACCGGTTTCCAACCGGTGGAACCCGCTGACCATCTATGTGGCACCGG
>JBHHVM010000359.1:0-4118 GCA_046754265.1 Phycisphaerae bacterium | reverse complement strand
CCTCAAATCATCGATGACGCGGCACTAGCTCCAACTACCAGCGGGGCTTTATCCTTCCCGCGACGCTTCTTCGTAACGGTTTCGAGACTTGATCAGCTCGGGATTGAGCCACTCGCCGATGACCTGGCTGGCCCGATCGCTCTGAATCCGCACCCGCAGCCCGGGCCTGGCCGACACGTAACCATCCCGACTCAGGGGTTCCAGCTTGGCGAACTCCACCACCGCCACCGCCGCCATTTCTGGGGCTTCGATCACGGCGACCGGCTGTCTGCCCTGGTCGGCTGGACCCAACTCGAAACAGGTCCGCGTGAAGGACTCGTCCACAAAGCCCACCGACGGAATGAACGTCTTGCTGGGCACTCCGGGGCGCTGAATCGGCTTGCGACCGAAGGGCGCCGGTTTTTGCACTGCCAAAGCCTGGCCCAGCGCTTCTTCCAGAGCTGTGCTCGCCGCCACCGCGGCTTCGAGCCCCGACTTGAGCGCTTCATCCTTGAGTTGCTCGGCCCAGCGCTTGGCCTCGTCGTACCCGCGCTGCTTGGCCAGATCGGCGATCACCCGGTCCCGGACCTCGTCCAATCGCTCCGGGGGCCGGGCCGGTTGAGTGCCCACGATGCGATACAGATAAAGATTGCCCGTGCCGTCCCGCAAAGCCATCGATCCGGGCTGATACAGGGCGCAAAACAGCGACCGATCCTGATCGGCATCGTCCTGGAGTTGTGCTAACCCTTGCACCAGAAACGCCGCGTTGCCGAAGGCGACGCTGCTGCCGCCGGGAATCTCCAGCCATGTCGTGCCAAGCTCGGGCACTCTAACGGCGTCGCTTTGGCTGAACCAATCGGTCAGGCCGGTGGTCACCGCGCCGGGCCAACGGAACTCCGGCGGCAAATCGCCGATCAGCCCGGCCAAATAATCCGGCCCGTCCACCCCAGCCGGTCGCTTCTTGTAATTGTCCGTCCCCACCTCCATGTCGAACCAGGGTTCGAGCCCGCGTTGAATCAGATAGTCGATCAGCTTCTTCGCCCGTTTGGAGGCCTCCTGCGTGCGAATGACCTGCAGGGCCGCTTCCTTGGCTTCGGGCCAGGTCTCAAAGTAGGGAGAGGGCGGCTTGGGCAGCGCGGGCTGGGATGCGGGCAGCGCCGGGGGCGCCGCGTCGGCCGGGCCCGCTGCGTCCGGAGTCTGAGCGGTGGGGGCTGCGCCCGACGTAGCATCGCTTGGCGCAGTCGGTTTCGGTTCGACCGCTGCATCGGTGGGCTGAGCGCCGCCAGCCTGGGCCCTCCCCTGGGCAAGCGAAAACCCACCCTGGCCGGGTGAATCGGCGGGCTGCTCTTGCGCGTTCCCATCCTCTACCGGTGGCGCCGAAGGACTCGGCGCGGTCGGTACCGGTTGCGGCAATTGGGCCGGCTCAGGAACCGGCCGCGGCCGTAGAAACGCCTGATCCCGATTGCGGTTCTCTTTCCAATACCGGTGGGCTTTTCTTTCCAGGGTCTTGGGGCTCAAGCTCAACGCCTGCTCGACTTTTTCGACGTCCACCTTGACAAAGTCCACCTTGACCCGCGGCTGCTGGAAATACCCAAACGTCATGCCCGGCCCAGCCTCTTGCTCGCGATACTTGTCGAAGAACGCCTGGATTTCGGCGTCGGTGAAAGTACCGTCCTTCTGCGTGAAGCTGTCAGCCCGCAAGGCCACCAAATTCACGTTGATCTTCTCATTCGTGTCCCGGGCTGCTACCCGCATTTCCGCCTCACTAATCAACGCCGCCTCAGCCACCACCTGGGCGGCCGACATCACGTTCTGATACTCCGCCACCGCGGCATAGACCTGCTTGGGGGCGATCTCCAACTGGTTGGCCACGGCGTTGACCCGCTCGCGAGGCAGGTTGCTGCGGTTCAGGGCCTCCTCGGCGTCGGTGAGGCTGGCCACAAACCCCAGCCTCCGGGCCTCCCGGCTCAGCAGTACCCAGTCATACACGCTCAGCGGCTTCACCCCCGCAATCGGCATCGGGGCCTGCCAGGGAATCCCCAGCCGAGTCAAAATGGCCGTCATACCCTGCATCCGGGTCAAATCCGCTTGCCGGATATCCCCATCCACGCAGGTGGCGATCAGCTCGGCCCCAAATTTAGGCGTCAGCATTTCTTGCAGGGCCGACCCGCCCAGCCAGACCACCAGCAGCAAGGCCATGCTGACGGTCAGGATTTTGTTCATGTGCTTTCTAAAGAACTTCTGCATCTGGACGTAACTCCTTATAGCACAGGTACTTGCCGATTTTTTGGCAAACCGAACACTATACTCGCCCGGCGCCAAAAAGCAACTCCTCCAGCCCACAAATCCTCGTATCCGCCAAAGCTACCCGGTTTGACACGTTTTGCCATTCCTGATACAGCCCTTCCTCTCAATGCCGCCGAGGCGGTTCCCCCAGGCCTATAATTGGGCCGGTTTAGAATTCCGGCGGGCTTGTCGATAATCGCTGGGGAGTGAATCCAGGTTTTTTGGGACGTGCGGTCCCGGGGTGTGCGACGTTGGCCAAAAAGGCCCAACATTCGCAGAAAGCACTGGTCATCGTCGAGTCGCCTGCCAAGGCCCGGACGATCAACCGCTATCTGGGCGACGGCTACACCGTTAAGGCCAGCATGGGCCACGTCCGCGACCTGCCCGCCAGAGACCTGGGCGTGGACCTGGATAAAAACTTCGAGCCGGTCTACATCGTCGACGACTCCCGCAAAAAGCTCATCAACGAACTGTCCAAACTGGCCGGCAAGTCCCAGACCGTCTACCTGGCCACCGACCTGGACCGTGAAGGCGAAGCGATCGCCTGGCACCTGGCCCGGGCGCTCAACCTGTCGCCCGAAAAAACCCGTCGAGTGGTCTTCAACGAAATCACCAAAACCGCCATCCAAGCCGCCTTCGCCCATCCCCACGAACTGGACATGGACAAGGTCAACGCCCAGCAGGCCCGGCGGATCCTGGACCGCATCGTGGGCTATCAGCTAAGCCCGCTGCTGTGGCAGAAGATCGCCAAAGGCCTCTCCGCCGGGCGGGTGCAATCGGTGGCCGTCCGATTGGTCGTGGAACGGGAATGGCAAATCCGCGACTTCGTCCCCACCGAATCCTGGAAAATTGGCGCCTGCTTCGCCGCCCGAATCGACCAGGCCAAGACCTTGGCCCAGGCGTGGGAGCAGTTTCTCGAAGGCGGAGCCGACCCCGATTCAGGGCGGACCCAGAAAGAACGCATCGCCTGGCTGAGCGAGCACGCCTGCCTCCAGGCCGACCTGGTCAAGGTCGGCGGCAAACCGTTCAACCCCGCCAACGCCGATCAATGCCGGCAAATGGCTGAGGCGTTGGGTTTCGTCTGTGAAGAAGTGGAAGAACGCGACTGGGAAGAATACGCCCAGCACAACCTCAAAACCATCGACTTGAACGGGCGCACCGCACTGGAATCAGCCCCGCCGTTCGCCGTGTCGGATATCCAGACCAAGCGCAGCAAGTCCAAGCCGCCCGCCCCCTTCATCACCGCATCGTTGCAGCAAGGGGCCAGCACGCAGTTGGGCCTTTCCACCTCGCAGACCATGCGCATCGCCCAGCAACTTTACGAGGGCGTCGACCTGGGCAACGGCGACGGGCCCGTCGGCCTGATCACCTACATGAGAACCGATTCCACAGCCCTCAGCGCCGATTCGGTCAAACAGGTTCGCGATCTGATCGGCCAGAAATACGGACAGGACTATCTGCCGGAAAAGCCCAACCGCTACGGCAGCGCCAAACGGGCCCAGGAGGCCCACGAAGCGGTTCGCCCCTCAAACGCCACGCTCACGCCCGGACAAGTCAAGGGCAAGGTGACAGCCGAGCAGTTCAAGCTGTACGATCTGATCTGGCGCCGATTCGTGGCCTGCCAGATGACCCCCGCCCAGTGGGACAGCACCACCGTCCTGATTTCCGCCGACACCCCAGCCGGCCCCGCCACCTTCAAGGCTACCGGGCGACGCCTGGTTTTCGACGGCTTTCAGCGCGTCGCCCCCGGGTCCAAGAGCGACGACCTGCTGCTGCCCGAACTCAAACAGGGTGACCCGGTTGCACCGTTGCAGGTCGATCCGCAACAGAAATTCACCTCGCCGCCGCCGCGC
>JBHHVM010000358.1:0-4127 GCA_046754265.1 Phycisphaerae bacterium | reverse complement strand
TCGATGGTGGGCGTGCGGGGCCGTTTCCTCTCGGTCGAAGGCGACGTGGTCACCACGCGCCCCCTGGCCGGCACCCGATCCCGGGGCCGAACCGAAGCGGAGGACCTGGGCCTGGAAAAAGAACTCCTGGCCGACCCCAAGGAACGGGCCGAGCACATCATGCTGGTCGATCTGGGCCGAAACGACGTGGGCCGGGTCGCCGAAGTCGGCAGCATACGCCTGGACGAACTCATGACCGTCGAGCGCTACAGCCACGTCATGCATATATGCAGCAACGTCTCGGGGCGACTGGCCAAAGGCAAGAACGCCTTCGACGCCCTCCGGGCCGTTCTGCCGGTGGGCACGGTCAGCGGGGCTCCAAAAGTTCGGGCCATGCAAATCATCGATGAACTCGAACCCACTCGCCGAGGCCCTTACGCCGGCGCGGTGGGCTACTTCGACTTCGCCGGCAACATGGACACCTGCATCGCCCTGCGCACCCTGGTCATCACGCCGGACGGGCAAGGAAATCGAAACGTCTACGCCCAGGTCGGGGCCGGCATCGTGGCCGATTCCGAGCCCGCCGCCGAATACGCCGAGACCCTCAACAAAGCCCAAAGCATGCTCCGGGCCATTGAAGTGGCCGAGTCTTGGGGCAATTCAAGCCACTCATAGACGAGACCCCGACCGGTTTCGGCGCTCAACAGACATCAGTGACAGGGAGTGTCCCTAATGGGGCGAGAGACTAAGGCCCTACTGAGGGCGCACCATAGCGCTGAAATGCGAACCCACCACAAGCCGTCTACCCCTGAGCCGGGGCGATCTCGAAAATCGATTGGGTCTTGAGCAGGGTCTGGCCTTCGGGGAAGGCGTGATAAGCGTGAACGTGGAATTCGCGCTCCCGGGCCTCGAAATCCAGGAAGGTAAAGGGGCTCAGCCCGTCGGACTCCCAGTCGTCAAAGGCCTGGAAGATGCCTCGCTTCTTGCCGTAGCGGGCCAGGTCGCGATGTGACGAGGGGAACAGGTTCGGCGTCAGGCGTTCGACCTGGCTCGAGAGGATGTACCGGAGATTGTCCTCGAAGTTGTGCGAATGGTCCCGCTCGCCTCGGAACCGGAACGAGGTGACCAAGCCCGTTTTGGGCAACAGATCGCTCGCGTCGGCGATCAGTTCTGTAATGTACTGCTTTCCAAAATTAACTGTCACTACATGCGCTAGGCCGATGATCCACATTTCCGCGTGGTAGCGGCGCTGCTCGACGTGCTTGACCTGATGAATATGAAACAGTTCCGGGTGTAAAGCCCGCTCATACAGGTAAAAATGCAGGTCGTCGATGCGCTGTTGAATTTGCCCTTGTTCCACGTGCTTCCTCAAGGTGCCCCGAAGCCTCCGTTTATGCCGTCGCACCGGCATTATAGCCTGCCCCAAATCGGCACGCCACGATATTATTGTAAGTTCGTTGCAATTCTGTGACCGGGGGTGATTTTCCCTAACCGTCGTCCTGACAAGAGGATCGGGAAGATGACCTGGGCTGGCTAGCCGCATCGGCGGGCCCGATTCCGCCGCCGGCTCGGTCCACGGCCCACCGGAATATCACAGGTGCCATTTGACTGGGTAGGCCGGTTTTCCGGTGGGTCTGCCCGCCCGGGAGCCCCCCTTGCATGGCCCGGCATCGGCCTTATAATCGCCGCCCCATGCTCACCGAGCGACCCCATTCGACCGCGATGCTAGCCCTCAGCTTGCTGATCGGGTTGGCTGCCGCCTGGGCGCCGGCCAAAGAAGCCGCCATGACGCGGGATGTGCTCGAACGGAGCCGGAGCCACACCGATTCCGGGGATGCCACCCAACCGGAATCCGACGACGAACAACCTAAACCGACAATAATAAAGTCCTGCTGCGAGTGGGACCGGACGGCACGCCTGCCGTCACCCGTCCTGATCTCGCGACAGCTCACCCCTCTGGCGGCGGGACTCCACGTCCATCACCTCGTGGAGCGGTTCGAGATCGTCCGGCACATCTTGCTGGCAGAGCCCATCCTTTGGGTGGCTGGTCCCTACCGCAACCACGCACCGCACGGCCCACCTTTCGCGCGGGTGTAGTTGAATATCCACGCGGCTTTATTCCGAACATCCTGTTCTATGTGCCTTTGATATCGTCGTCACGTGTTGGCACCAGCCCATTGCGGCTGGTACTGGGAGTTTGATCGATCATGGAAAAGCAAAGTCGACTGATGATGTGGATGGTGGTCCTGGTGCCCGTGCTTGCTGCGGTGCTGGCCATCCTGCCACCGGAACAAAAACTAAAGGCCGGCATCGACCTGGCCGGCGGTTTTAGCCTGCTCTACGAAATCGACACCACCGGCCTAAGCGCCAGCGACATTCGGGCCCGCGGCGGGCTGGCCAATCGGGTCATCGAGGTCCTCCGCAAACGCGTGGACCCCAACGCCCAGATGAACCTTATCTGGCGGGCGGTGGGCAACACGCGCCTGGAAATCCAAATGCCGCGCCCGCCGGGCCGGGCTGCGGAGCGCCGGCGCCAAAAGGACGCCGCTTTCAACGCCATACAGGAGCGCAACATCGGTCGCGTGGAAATTGAAATGGCCTTGGGGGCTCCACCTGCCGAACGGCAGGAGCGCCTCGACCAACTGATCCGCGACGTTCCCGAACGGCAACCCCTGCTGGCCACCCTGGCCCAGGCGTACGACGCCTATCGCCAGGCCCAGGAAAGCGACGATCTGGACGCTGAGGACCGGGCCCAAGCCGCCTATGAGCAGGCCTTTGATGCCGTCCTGAAGACGTCCCTGTCGCCCGATCGGGTGGCTGACGTCCTGGGTCTGTTGCCCGGCAAAGAGCGAACCGAGCAGTTGGGGGCCCTGAAGAACGAGCACCCCTCCTACGCCAGGCTCATCGAAGACGCCGAAGCCAAGTATGCCGAGTGGGCCCAAGACAAGTCGTTTCTGGAAGATCCTTCCGACCTGAAACGCCTGCTTCGAGGGGCGGGTGTGCTGGAGTTCCGCATCCTGGCGGACCGTGACCCGGAGAACCCGTCGCGGACGCGGGCCGACGATCCGTCCTTGCGCCAGTCCATCACCGACTATTTGCAGCAGTTGCAGCAGTTCGGCCCCAGACCCAAGGCAGGCGATCGCTATCGCTGGTTTGAGATCGACAACATTAAGAGCTTTTTGTACCTGGACTCGATGGACCAGCTTGAGAATTACACCCAGACGGGTCAGCAGGTGGTCGCCAAATACGCCGGCAAGTGGTATGTGCTGGCCCACGACGACCCGACCTACGGCCTGATCAAGAGCTCGAAGAACCGCTGGAAGCTCAAGAGTGCCTTGCCCACCCGCGATGAAAACGGCCGACCGGCCGTCTCTTTCCGCCTGGACCCCCGGGGCGGCAGCCAGTTCCGCACCATGACCGGCCACAACATCGAACGTCAAATGGCCATCATGCTGGACGACGTGGCGATGTCACAAGCGGTCATCAAGAGCCGTATCGGTGAACGGGGCCAAATCTCCGGCAGCACCTTCACGCCGGAGAAGGTCCGCAACCTGGTGCAAACACTCGAAGCGGGCTCTTTGCCGGGGCGATTGAAAGAGACGCCTTTGATGGAGAAGAACGTCGGCCCGTCGCTGGGGCTGGCCAACCGCGAAATGGGTCTCAAGGCGGCCGTCTACGGCTTGATCGTTGTGGCTGCCTTCATCCTGATCTACTACATGTTCGCCGGCATGGTCGCCAACGTCGCCTTGTTCCTGAACCTGTTGTTCGTGCTGGGCATCATGGCCATGATGGAGGCAACCTTTACCTTGCCGGGCATCGCCGGGCTCATCCTGACGGTGGGCATGGCCGTCGACGCCAACGTGCTCATCTTCGAGCGCATCCGCGAAGAGCGGGAAAAAGGCTCGGTCCTCAAACGGGCGATCAAGACCGGTTACGAGAAAGCCCTTTCCACCATCGTCGATGCCAACCTGACCACGCTGATCACCTGCGTGGTGCTGGGCTATCTGGGCAGCGAAGAGGTCAAAGGGTTCGCCATGACGCTGGGCTTCGGCATCGTCACCAGCATGTTTACCGCCCTGTTCGTGACCCGATTGATTTTCCTGACCTTGATGGACCGCGGTTGGCTCAATGACCTCAAGATGTTCAAG
>JBHHVM010000357.1:0-4133 GCA_046754265.1 Phycisphaerae bacterium | reverse complement strand
GTGCGCACCATCTTCGTTCAGCCACAGTTCGGCATCTCCAGCGCCCAGGCCGTCGCCGAGGCCGTCGGTGGCGTCGTCGTACCGCTGGATCCCTTGGCGGCGGACTATCTAGCCAATCTAAAAGACATGGCTCAAAAAGTGCGCACAGCCTTGGCCCATGATCCGGACCCATCGTTGGCCGCGGCGCAAACGCCCCAGCCGGTGGAGGAACATCATGAATGACCCACCAGCCGTGGAGATGAAGCAGGTCAGCTTTGCCTACGACGGCCCGGTGGTGCTGGCCGACGCTAGCCTGCGAATCACCCGCGGCGACTTCGCGTGCATCGTGGGGCCCAACGGCGGCGGCAAGACCACGCTGTTAAAACTGATGTTGGGGCTCATCAAACCCCATGCCGGATGCGTGCGCGTTTTTGGCATGCCTCCCGAAGATGCCAGGCCGCGGATGGCGTACATGCCGCAGTCCGCCCGGCTCGACCCGCGCTTCCCAGTGACCGTGATGGATGTCGCGTTGATGGGCCGTTTGGGGCGGTCGGCGCCATGGGGCCCCTTCGGAAAGTCGGATCGGGCGGCGGCCCTGGAGGCGTTGGACTCGGTGGGGTTGGCCGACGTCGCGGGTCGATCGCTGTCAGCCCTATCCAGCGGGCAGAAGCAACGCGTGTTGATCGCCCGGGCCCTGGCCTGCGAACCCGAACTGCTCCTGCTGGACGAACCCACCGCCAACCTGGATGCCCGGGCCGAGGACGACCTGTACACCTTGCTGCATCGGCTCAATGCGTCGATGACCGTCGTGCAGGTTTCGCACGATGTATCTTTTGTGACCGGCTTTGTCAGGAAGGCAATCTGTGTCAACCGCACCGTGGCGGTTCACGCGACCGAAGCAGTGACCGGAGATGTCATCTCCGCCATGTATGGCCACGATGTCCGCCGGGTCCGGCACGATCACTGCGCTCAAGAGCAGGCCCACCGTGAGTGAGTTCATCGAGGCGTTAAGGACGCAGGAGTTTCTACGCCACGCCCTGGCCACCGGGTTGCTGGTCAGCGTGGCTTGCGGCGTCGTGGGGACCTATGTGGTCACCCGGCGGATATCGTACATTGCCGGGGCGATTGCCCACAGCGTGTTGGGAGGTCTGGGGGCGGCCGGCTATCTAAAGGCTGTGCAGGGTTGGACTTGGCTGGAACCTGTTCACGGCGCCATCCTGGCAGCCCTGATGGCCGCGGCGCTCATCGGGTTAGTGAGTCTGCGGGGAAGTGAACGCGAAGATTCGGTGATCGGGGCCATCTGGGCGATCGGCATGGCCGTCGGCGTCGTGTTTGTCTCCAAGACGCCCGGCTATGCCACCGATCTGATGCGCTATCTGTTCGGCAACATCCTGCTGGTAAGCCGGGATGATCTGTGGCTGATAGGCGCTTTGGACCTGCTGGTCGTGGGCTTGGGGGTGGCGTTCTACCGGCAATTCCTGGCCGTGTGCTTCGACGAAGAGTTCGCCCGCCTGCGGGGCGTCAAAGTGGAGTTTTACTATCTGTTGCTTCTTGGGCTGACAGCCCTAACCGTCGTGCTGTTGGTGATGGTCGTGGGTCTTGTAATGGTGATTGCCCTACTGACCCTGCCGGTCGCGGTGGCCGGCCATTTCTCACGTAGGCTGTGGCAGATGATGGTCATATCAACCGGTCTCTGCGCTCTGCTAACTTCCGGCGGTCTGGCTGTGAGTTATTCGCCGGACCTCCCCCCGGGGGCGACCATCATCCTGCTGGCCGGGGCGGTGTACCTTCTCACGGTAGTGGGGGCGGGCTTGGGCAAGAAACTGTACCGAAGTGCTTCCCGGGCCGGCCCGGGTCAGGTCGGGAATACCACGGGCCGTGCCGGCGTTTAACTATTGAAGGGTCAGGCAGTTAGAACGGTTGCCAGGGCCTTGGTTTACGCCAATACTGTCAGGATCGGCCGAGCAAGGACGCCCGGCCGCTCCCCCGAATTCGGGCAAGGTTTAACAGTCTCCATGAATCGATTCGTTAGCCGCATCGCCGAACATACCGGCCAAGAGGGGCTGTATGCCGCCCCGGTCCTGCAAACCCTTCAGGTCAACATCGGCCTGAAGTGCGACCTGGCCTGTGCCCACTGCCACGTGGTTTCATCGCCGCGCCGGACCGAGGCCATGACCTGGCAGACCATGCAGCAGGTCATCTCAGCCGCCCGCAAGATTCGACCCTGCACAATCGACATCACCGGCGGGGCCCCGGAGCTGAATCCCAACTTTCGGCGGTTTGTGACCGCCTTGGCAGCCGACCACTTCGAGGTTTTGGTGCGGACCAACCTGACGGTCTTTTTCGAGCCTGGCATGGACGACATCCCGGAGTTCTACCGAGACCATCAAGTGACGTTGGTTGCATCCCTGCCCTGTTACCTGGAAGAAAACGTGGACGCCCAAAGGGGCGACGGCGTGTATGAAAAAAGCACCCGTGCCCTTCGACGGCTTAACGAGTTGGGTTACGGCATCGATCCGGCGTTGAAACTGGACCTGATCTACAACCCGGCCGGACCACAGCTTCCGCCGGACCAGGGCGAGTTGTTCGAAGCCTACACGCGCGAGTTGGCCGATCGATTCGGCATTCGCTTCACCCGGCTCCTGACCATCACCAACATGCCCATCGGGCGTTTTCTGGGTGACTTACGGCAAGCCGGTCACGGCGAAGCTTACGAACGGCTGCTGGAATCCTCGTTCAATTCCGGAACCATCGAGTCGCTGATGTGCCGTCATCAGGTCAGCGTGCGGTGGGATGGCACCTTGTTCGATTGCGATTTCAATTTGGCCTTGAAGATGCCGCTGGGCAATGGGGCACCCGCCCATATCGCCGATTTTGAGCCCGCTCTGTTGGCCGGTCGCAGGGTCGCCACGGGAGATCACTGTTTCGGCTGCACGGCCGGGGCGGGGTCGTCGTGTGGAGGGGCGCTGGTTCAGGTCGATTGTCAGGAAATAAGACGCTAAGGCCCTAAGGAGTATGATTGCATGAGTCCGCATCAGGCCGCGACGCTTGAAGACGTCAAGGCATACTACGGAAAGACGTTGCGCGGCACCGAGGATCTAAAGACCGGCGCCTGTTGCGTGAGTGATTCGATGCCGGCCCACGTGCGCCGGGCGCTGGGCCGCGTGGACGACGAAATCAAAGCCAAGTTCTACGGCTGCGGCTCGCCCATTCCGCCGGCGCTGGAAGGTTTGACCGTCCTGGATTTGGGCTGCGGCACCGGGCGCGACGTTTACGTCCTGTCGCAGCTTGTTGGGGCCACCGGTCGGGTCATCGGCGTGGATATGACCGAGCAACAGCTCGAGGTCGCCAACCGGCACTTGGCCGGGCAAATGGAGCGCTTCGGTTACCCGCAGGCCAACGTGGATTTCCGGCAGGGCTATATCGAAGACCTGGGGTCGGTGGGCATCGAAGATCAATCGGTCGACGTGGTGGTGTCTAACTGTGTCATAAACCTGTCGCCCGACAAGCGGCGCGTGTTTGCGGAGATTCTGCGGGTGCTCAAACCCGGTGGCGAGCTGTACTTCTCCGACGTTTTTGCCGGCCGACGGGTGCCGGCCGAGCTAACCACCGACCCGGTCCTGCGCGGAGAGTGTCTGGGGGGCGCCTTGTATTTTGAGGATTTCCGGCGCTTGCTACGGACGCTGGATTGTCCGGACTATCGCATCGTGTCCCGACGGCGCATTGCCATCAAGGACGCCCAGGTCCAGGCCAAGGCGGGCATGATCGATTTTCACTCAGCCACCGTGCGGGCGTTCAAGCTGGATGGCCTGGAAGATGTCTGCGAAGATTACGGGCAAGTGGCCATCTATCGCGGGACCATTCCCGAATCGCCGCACGCCTTCGGATTGGACGATCACCATCTGTTCATCACCAACAAGCCCATGCTGGTTTGCGGAAACACCGCCTCGATGTTGGGCGAGACTCGCTTCGCCAGGCATTTCACCTTGTTGGGCGATCGTTCCACGCACTACGGCCCCTTCCAGTGCGCCCCGGCCGCAGGTGCAGCCGTCGATCGGTTGGGCCAAGGTGGGGCTTGTTGTTAGGAACCCATCCCAAAACCAAGCGAGCCGCGAACTTTAGTTCGCGCGGACGGCGTCATTCGAGGTTGTGGG
>JBHHVM010000356.1:0-4138 GCA_046754265.1 Phycisphaerae bacterium | reverse complement strand
AGGGGGCGATGTTCCAGATGATCGCCCACGGCATTTCCTCACCCATGTGCTTCTTCTTGGTCGGAGTCGTCTATGACCGGGCCCATCACCGGCGAATCAACGATTTCGGCGGGCTGTGGCTAAGCATGCCCAAATATGGATCCTGGGCGACGTTGGGCTTCTTCGCGTCGCTGGGGTTGCCTGGGCTTTGCGGGTTTATCGGTGAGGTTTACGTGCTGTTGGGCACGTTTCAAGCCCGGGCCCAATACACTTGGGCGGTGCCCCTGGCCGTGCTCGCAGCGGTCGGCGTGATCCTGACGGCTGGGTACATCTTGTGGCTGATTCAGCGGGTGTATTTGGGCAAAGTTCGGCCCGAATACGCCGGTTTTCCCGACGCGGTGGCCCGGGAGGTGTTTATCCTGGCCCCGTTTGGGATCCTGGCCATCGTGTTGGGGATCCTGCCCAAGCATACGCTGTTCAATTTCATGAACGGCACGCTGGACCTGATGCTCCAGCACATGGGCCAAGTGACCGATCGGATGCAGACGGTCAATGACGCCTTGGCGCTGTTGCCGGGATAACACACCGGTTGACAGGACGCGAAGCGTCCTGGGTGCCACACTTTGGATGGTGTTGATGAGCGCATTGCTCGGACAATTATGGATGCCCAGCGGGGTGGACCTGTTTCGGTTCAGCCCGGAGTTGGTGCTGGTGGGTACCCTCGTGGCCATCCTGGTCGTGCCGCTGGTGCTGGGGCGGTCGGCTGGGCTGACCGGGACGATCGCGCTGGTCGGCGTGGGGATCGCGACGTGGCTGACGGTGCGCGTCGGCGTCGAAGTGCGGGGGGAAGGTTTTAGTGGGCTGGCACCGTCGGCGTCGTCGGGGATGTTGATCGCCGACAACGTTGGCGTGTTCTTCAAGATCATGGTGCTGGGTTTTGCCGCCTGCGTGACGGTTTTGTGGTGGATAGGCTCCGCTGAGACGGAACGGGACGCCCCGGAGTTTTTCGTGCTCCTGCTGGGCAGTGCCGTGGGCATGTGCCTGATGGCCGGTACGTTAAACCTGCTGATGATGCTGGTGGCCATCGAGATGGCTTCGCTGCCCAGTTATGCCATCGTGGGCTTCGCCAAACGCGACCGGCGGGCGGCAGAGGTCTCGCTGAAATACGCTGTTTTCGGAGCGGTTAGCGCTGCCATCATGCTGTATGGGATCAGCCTGCTTTACGGGCTGTATCAATCGTTGAACTTTGTGGACGTAGCCGGCGGTGTTGTGGCCGACCTGGTGGCCGGGCGGCGAGTCGTCACGCTCGGGGCTGGCCTGGCGTGCCTGTTTTGTGGAATCGGGTTCAAGATATCGGCGGTGCCGTTTCACTTCTGGTGTCCCGACGCGTTTGAAGGGGCCCGCATCGAGGTCACCACCTGGTTAAGCGTGGTAAGCAAAGCGGCCGGGCTGATTCTCCTGGCCCGGCTGGTGCATACGCTTTCGGCGGCGGGCGGTGCGGCCGGTGCGCTGGATTCGCTGGCTCCGTTGGCCTGGGGGATAGGGATCGTGGCCATGCTGACCTGCACGGTCGGCAACCTGGCCGCCTACAAGCAATCCTCGGTCAAGCGGCTTTTGGCGTATTCCTCGGTGGCCCACGCCGGGTACATGTTGATGGCGGTGGCCATTTTCGCGGTCCCTGGGTCGACGGGCGTGTCGGAAGGCATGGCGGCGCTGTTGACCTACGTGGCAATTTATCTGGTGATGAACCTCGGCGCGTTCGGCGTGGTGGCCCTGGTGTATTGGCAGACCGGCAGCGATTCGATCGACGCGTTCAACGGGTTGATTCGACGGGCCCCCTGGCTGGCGGTGGCCATGCTGTTTTGCCTGATGTCGCTGGTGGGGTTGCCGCCCTTTGCGGGTTTCATGGGCAAATACTGGATTCTGTACGCCCTCGGGCAGCAGGGTGACGCCGCCAACTGGCTGTATTGGATTCTGTTTTTGGTGGCGGTGATCAATACGTTAATCAGCCTGTATTACTACCTGCGGGTCGTGGTGCGGATGATGCTGGCCGACGACGGTCAGCCCGAGGTGCGGGCGCCCTTGGGCGGAACGGTGTTGGTGACTGTTTGCGGAGCGCTGCTGATTGCCATGTTGATCTTCGCCCAACCGATCAAGCATTGGGCGGATCGGCACGCGGTGAATCTGTATGCCCCGCCGGTGGCCACCGCGGATGCGGGCGGAAACACGGGCGAGTTGCCCACGGGAACGACTTGGCGGCCATGATTCAGGAAGACCTCTATCGCGAATTGAACGAGCTGATCGCGGCCGAACGGCGCTGCCTGTTTCATCGGCTGATCGAATCGACGGTGTTCGTGTCCGCGTCGGAGTCAGCCGACCTGGAATTCGTCCGGCGCACAGCCGGCGAGCACGAGGCGCACCTGGGGCGGTTAATCGAAACCCTGATCCGATTGGGCGGCGAGCCGGTGCCGGGGCGCGGTGACATTCACTCGGCCGATTTTCACTTTGTGGACATGCATATCCTATGGCCAAGGGTGCGGGCCCGGGAGCAAGAGTTGGCCGATCGCTTCGAGCGAGCGGCGGCCCGGCTCGATGATTGGCCCGAAGTGCTGCTGCTGGTGCGGGAGATTGCCGGGCGGCACCGGGCTTGTGCGGAGTATGTGGGCAAGTGGTGCGGCGTGGGGGTTTCGAGTTTCGAGTAGCGAGTGGCGAGTTAACAACTGCCAATGCCGGGACCCTGTCTTGCTACGGGGCCCCGGCATTCTTTCGGGTCTACAAGAGACGCGTACTATGGCTGATCCGCCGAGGGTTGCGTCGGCGGTCGCAGTAGTTTGGCGGCGCCCAGCTCTTCGAAGCGGGTCAGGTCGGTCCAGAAGGTGCCGTCGCCGGCGAAGAACAGGCGGATGGATTCGGGCTGGAAGTTTTGGGCGAAGGTGTAGAGGTTGTAGGCTTGGCCGCTGCCCAGGGCGTCAACCAGCAGTTCGTATCCTTTGGCCTGGGCTTCGTTCTTCATCCGTTCGACGTCGGCGTTGGCCTGGCCCAGGATTTCGGTCCGGCGGGCGTCGAGCCGGGCGACTTCTTCCTGAATGGTAGCCACGTCCAATTGGGCCTGGGCGTCGATTTGGGCCGCCTGTTTACGACCCAGGGCCTGTTCGTTGGCCACCATGACCCGGGATTCAGCCTGGATGGATTCGCGGGCGATGTCGACTTTCTTTTGTTCCTCTTCCAGTTGGGCCCGAACGGTGGCAGCTTCTTGCTGTTTGGCCTTGGTGAGTTGTTTTTCGATGGCGATGTAGCTTTGCTGGATGGTGCGCTTCAGGTCGTCGGTGACTTCGCCGCCTTCGGAGCCGGCCGATGGGGCGTGGACCTCGATCTCACGGACCAGGGCGATGATCACTTCGAGGTTCTTGCTGCGGCAAACGCGCTGCAGCTCGGCGGTCAGGGCCCGCTGGAATTGTTCGCGTTTTTCCCCGTGGATGAAATCGCGGGCGGCATAGGTCGATCCGATGTTGCGGCAGATGGAACGAAGCTGGGGCCCGATGACTTTGTCCAGGACTCGATCGACGTTGCCGAATTCGTTGATGATTTCCGCGGCATGGGCCGGGTGGATGCCCCACACGACGGTCACGCCGACGCGAATGAGAAAGCCGGTGTCGGATGGGAAGGCGATGCGGAAATTCTCATCGTCGGTGACTTTGATTTGAGAATACTCGTTGAATCCGACTTCAATCAGGGTGACTTTTTGCAGCTTGGGGTTGATGAAGTAGACGCCGGGCTGTAGCACGTCGTGCAAGGTGCCGCGCTGCCCGGGATGGGCCAGCGGTCGGATTTGCCGTTGATACTCGTCTTGGTCGTCGGACGGAGCCTGGGCAGGCTCGGCGGGCGCCGAATCTTGGGCGGGCGATTGAACCTCGGCGTTTTCGGCGCCGAAGAGGTTGGTGACCACGCCGACAAAACCGGCCGGGATCACCGTAGCCGGGTGCAGGTCGATCTTGTAGACGTACGGATTGAGCTTGTACGTGCCGGGCGTCAACACTTCTTCAAGAATGCCTTTCATGCCCGAGTCGCGGGAGATGATGATTTGGCCGGGCGGCGGTTCTTTGCCGACCTTGCGACTGACCACGCCGATCTGCGGGAAGTCGCCTTCGAATTTGAAAGT
>JBHHVM010000355.1:0-4182 GCA_046754265.1 Phycisphaerae bacterium | reverse complement strand
GACCTTCAGCGAACTGGCAGCCCCATACATCTCCTCGTCCCATGCCCTGTTCGTTGCCACCGGCCCCGACGTGGTCACGTTCGACCTGTCCGCGGGCGAATCGGTCCGGGCGGTGTCGGTCTGGGTCAACACCGTGTCGGGGCCGGCCCGCATCGAAATCATCGGCCGGGGCGACACGCTGATGTTCGAGCTGGACCAGGGCGTCCAGGACTGGCAGGCCGTCGAAGCCGCCAGCGCCGACCTCGGCACCGGCGGCACAGCCCTGGGAGAGATCATCGAGGTACGCCTCGACGGCGGCGAGGCGATCTACGACGACCTTGCAGTCGAGTTGAACGGCTGAGCTCGAAACGATAGACGTCCCGTAGCATTATCACGGAGCGCGTCCTACCGCGTCCCGGTGAAGACCCGTTGAAACGACGCGAAGTCGTCCAGGTCCACGTCGTTGTCAGCCTCCATGTCCAGGCAGGCACAGTTCACGCCAAGTCCTCCGCCGGGCCCCGACAGGCACGCGGCCAGGTCTTGGCACTCAACCAGATCCACGTCGCCGTCGCCGTCGCAATCCCCAGCGATTCCGCCGCTTAGCCAGACGAGCGCTTCATTGCGTCCGGTCAGTGTGTTGAAGCCGTAACCCACCACCGTGACGGTGCCGTCCGGTGCCATCTCGAAATCTTCGGCGGCCGATGAGCTGAACCCCGCGGGAACAAAGGCCCCCAGGTCGAAGTAGGACTCGGGTGTACCCGCCCATAGCGCCGCACTGGAAAACGCGCTGCCGGCCTGAAGACCCTGATGTGCGGTCACTGCACTGCTCGAGGCCGCACCCGCCGGGTTCAGGTCGACGAAAGCGTCGGCGGTATTGACCCACAAGCCTGCGTTCGAGTCGGCCGTGCCCACCGCTTGACCGTCTCCCGCCCCGGAGATCATAGACGTTGCATACCCGGTCGGGTGTAGATCGACATAACTGGCCGACGTACCCGTCCAATTGACGGCGTGCGTCGAGCTGGTGCTCGGGCGGTACCAGCCGTATTGACGGTCACCGTCAATGGCAGCCGCACCGGAACCCGTCGCACCCGAGACATGCAAGGTGTTCCCGTTGTTCGTGGCAGCCCACATATATGCCTTTGCGATGTGACTGCCCCCCGAGCCGTCATACACGAGCGTTCCAGCCATATGCACGCCATCGGTCCCGGAGACATAATCATAATCAGCGCCGGAGCTATGCACCGCTTCGGCAAAGACCATCGAAGGGGCCGTCCAGAAGCCGGCCGATTTCCAGGCGCAGGTCCACCTCTGGCCGCCGCCCCAGCAATCCCACGTATGCCAGAACCAGCCCACCAGCAGGTTGCCTTCCACGTCATTGATGCCGCCACCGACCGAACCCGGCGGTGTCACATCAGTGTCCACAAGCGTATCGGCGTCCCAGACGATCGGGTGGGCCAGGTTGAACGTTCGGCCATCGGGCAGCACGGTCGGCGTCGTCGCCTCGCCGCCGATTCGGCCACCCCCGATTCCCCGCGCGTAAGAGCTCATCTGCGCCCAGGCCGGGTGGATGCTGACAACGCTCCACTGTGTGGGAATCACCGGCGGAATCTGGATGGTGAGATTGGCACCGGGGCTGGTGGTCGCGCCGCAGGCGTTCGTGACCACCACGTCGTACGTGCCGGCGTCGTTATCGTCCGGGCCGCTGATCGTCAGAGTCGTGGTCGTAGCGCCGCTGATGACACTACCGGTCCCGGTCGGACCATCGACCAGGTCCAGCCCGTCCAATCGCCACTGGTAGGTCAAAGGCAGTCCGCCGGTGGCCGCCACCGAAAAGCCGGCAATGGTACCGCGCCAGGTGGCCAGCGATTCCGGTCCCACCGTGATCGTCGGGCAGGGCGGTGTGTAGAGTTTCTCTGTCAGGTAAGTTCCACCGGCATCGTTCTGGCCGCCCATCGCGTAGATGTAGTCGTCATCCCCCCGCACCGCCGCGAAATGCCGCCGCGGCGTCAGCATGCTCGGCCCCACGCTCCACGTATTGGTGTCCAGATGCAGAACGTATGACGAATTCACCGTCGTACCGGCGCCGACCGGTCCGCTTTCTCCGCCAAGGACGTAAACGCGCTCGTTCGCCCCAAGCACCGCACGGTGGCCGGCAAGCGCCCCGGGCATATCCGGGACGGCCAGTCCGGACCATGTGCCGGTCGCAATGTCGTACTGCAACACGGTTGCCAGGCGCGTCGTGGCGAACTGGTCATACCCTCCCAAGACCAGAATGTGCCCGCGACCGTCGTCGACCGCAGCGGCATCGGCCACCGGAAACGGCAGCGGCGCGATCGGCTCCCACGTATCGGTCGTGCCCACGTAGCGCTCCGCATAAGCGCTGTTGGGTTGACCCGGACCTGCCAGCGCCCCGGCCCCGCCGCCCAACGAGTAGATGCGGTTCTGGGCGTCGGTCGCCCAGGCAAAGTATTCCGGCGGCGCCGCCGCTCCGCGATCGGCGATCCCCTGGTACTGCCCTTCGATGAGGTCGTAAACGTAGGCGGCCCCAAGATCACCCTCCGGGTCAAGCCCGTCGACGCCGCCGAATACGATGATACGCCCCAGCGCATCGACTCCGGCACCCTGTCGCACCACGCGTCCCTCCGCAAACACGCCAACAGTCCACGATGCCGCGCCGGGCGACAGATAGTGAATCGGCGTGTCTTTGGCACCGCTTGTACCCAGCGGCCTACCGCCGATCACGAAGATTGTGCCGTTGCGGTTCACGCCCGCCGCGAACGCCCGGGCCTGACCGGCGTCGGGGAATGCCGGTGCCGGCTCCCAGCCCCAGGCTGGGGTGGAAAGGGCGATGACAACCAGTGACAACAGACGGTGGTCCATGCTTTTCATGTTCGATTGCGCTCCGCTAAAGTCCAATTCACAAATCGCCCGGCCCACCGCAACCGGCCATGCAAAGTCCAAAAGATTGATTCGCTCTCGCGTGTGGGGCTGGCGTTGGACGATGCGGGGGTCACCCGCCCGCAAACTCGGTCGCGATTCGTCCGGCAACGAACTCCTACAGCCCCGTCAAGACCCGACCAAAACCTGCAAAATCGGCGAAGTCCGCGTCGCCGTCCGCCTCAAAATCAAAGGCCTCGCAACCGGGGCCATACGGACCGCCGTCCGGGCCTGTCATGCAGGCGTCCCATTGGCTAAAGTCCAGAAGATCCACCGTGCGGTCACAGTTGAAGTCACCGATGCCGAATTCGTAGGCGCCCAGGTCCACCCGGCCGCACAGAACCCGCGGGTGACCGTCGAGGTCCGTCTCTCCCGGCGTGAAGAACAGAGTTGGATCGCCCGCGTCGATGCTGAGGCTCCCCGCCGTCAAGCGGTAATCCCCGCCTACCGGATCGGCAAACAGCGGGTCGGCGCCGATATTGCCCACACCGCCAAGAGCGCCGGTCCAACCCTCGACGCAGGAATAGTCGACTACCCCCGGCACCACCAAGAGCTGTTGCCGTTCAAGCGTCCCCACCCCGGTGTTTCCCCAGAGGATGCAGTGGGTCAGCGACGGCGCAACAAACACCCCCGAAAGTCCTCCAGAATCGAGGGTGGCGCTGTTTCCGCTAAACGTGCAGTGGGTCAGTGTTGCGACGCCTAACGCCATCATCCCGCCGCCATGATTCGACGAATTGCCGCTGAACAGGCAGTTGGTCAGGTTAGCCGTTCCAAAGGCGGCGCCAAACTGATGGACGTACATCCCGCCTCCCATCGAGTTGAATGCCACCGTAAAGTTATCGTTGAACGTGCAGCCCGTCAGCGTCGAGTCGCCGAACAACTCGTACATCCCGCCGCCCCTCTCATCCGCTTGGTTCGCCGTGAACGTGCAATTGATGAGCACCGAACTTCCAAAATGGTTGAGCATCCCACCGCCGAAATCCGCTGAGTTCCCGTCAAACGTGCAGTGGATTAGCGTCGGCGTACCGTTGAGGTTGTACACGCCGCCACCCAGCGCTCCCGCGCTATTGGCGGTGAACGTGCAGTTGTTGAGGGTGGGGCTGCCCGAACCGATGGTCAATCCGCCGCCCCGACCGCCAAGAACGCCGAAAGCAATGCCGTCCCGGACGGTAAATCCATCCAGCAGAGTGGTGTCATCCACCCCGGAAATCGTGACCACGTTATTGGTGTTGTCCGCGGCAATGCCGATGATGCCGATGTCACCGC
>JBHHVM010000354.1:0-4188 GCA_046754265.1 Phycisphaerae bacterium | reverse complement strand
GGCGTTGAATCGCGTGGCCCGACCTGCTAAGCTGAGAGAGATATGTGGACGTAGGGGCATTTGCCGGACGGGAGGAAGCCATGAAGGTCCACGCAATCTGGCTCGTGGTCGGCGTCACCCTAGGAGGCTTGATCGCATGGCCTCTGAGCCGTGGTTGGACCGAAGCAGCCAAGACGGGTCCGTCTCTCGATTCGGCTGGCCATGGGAACCACGTCGGCCAGGATGATCACTCGTTACCGGTGCCCCGTTTCATTCCAACGCCCCCGTCGCACCGTGCCCCACCTCGGTCCGATAGTCTGGCGGCAAAGCGACCCAAGGGTGTTGTCGCACCCAAGCCGACCGACGAACAGTTCATGCCGGCGTCCGATCAAGCCGGCTCCATGCGTTTTCCGGTTTGGGGTCAACCAAGGTATACCCAGATTCGTTCAGCCGGCTCGAGTGTCGGTCAGGACCTACCGCGTTGGGGCATGGGTCCGTCCCGCGCGAGAAGCAAGTTTGGCGACCTTGAGTTTCTTCAGCCCGCGCGTCCCGCGCCGGTGGCATCCTCGGCCAGTGACTGGAGCGTTCATCTACCCACTATGTTGGACCTGCGGGAAGGGCTGCGCGCTCGGTATGGACTGGTCGCCTTCTTTGACGGCGGGGGTGGTTCCGGGATCGATGCCTTCTTCCGGGCGCCCATCGAGGACTCAGCCGTACCCAACCAACTGCCCGGGGTCACGTCCACAGCCGCGGCAAACGCCGCCCTGATTGAACCCCCGGCTCGCGACGAGCCCTTCGCGCCGCAGCCAAATCAATCTTCTTTGCTCGACGGAGCGCCTTCCAGGTTTGTCGATCCGTCCGGCCCGTCCATCGACCAAATGGTGGCCTTGGCGGGATTTCCCGGTGCGGACACACCGTTTTTGCCCGGCCATTCTCCAGCCCGGGACTCGATGGTGTATGGGCCGGCCCAGCCCGGTTCGGTCGAGTCACCGTTGTATGACGCTCCCGCCGTTCCAGGCGCCCCCGAGGTTCGTCCACCTTCGGGCAACGCTCCGGGAGGGGGCAATCCGGGTATGTCGACGAACCCCATCCCCTACGATCCCAAGCCTCTCGCCGAGCCCGAACCCCTGGGCCGAATGGTTCCCGAACCCGGAGCGATCTGCCTGCTGGGCCTGGGCGGTCTGCTGCTGGGCAAGCGCCGACGCTAAAGGCCTGTCGGTCACCGATCGCCCCATGCGAAGGGAATCTGTTTTCCTGTGCCCAGCGCGGTTCAGTAGGCCTTGGTGAGGTTAGCGCCGGGGTAATAGAATTTGAGAATCTGGGCTGCGGTGCGCCCTTGCAACGCTTGGCCATGGGCGCCCCACTGGCATAAGCCCACGCCGTGACCGAACCCTCGACCGTCGAAAATCATCAGCCGATCTCCCGCATCGTCCAGGTAACAGGCCGTGCTGCGCATCGTTTGGCTGCCCACCACCAGGCGAAACCGCTCGCCCAGCATGTCAACCAGCTTGCCATCCGGGCCCGTCAATCGGACGCGGGCAATTCGGTCCGTGTCGGTTCTGGCCAGCACTTCAACGCGCTGCACCGCACCCAGTTTTTTCATCAACCCCGGATATCGAACCTTGAGCCGGGCGTTGAGTTCAGCCCTGTCGACGTTGACCGGACCCCAGCGATACACGTCGCCGCGGGCAATGCGGCAATAGTCGCACCGCACCCCGCCTGCAAGCGGCGGCACCGTGGGCTTGCCCAAGAAATCGGCCGCGCTTTGCGTGCGCCCGCCGCAAGCCGAGCAATAATACGTGCAGAAGATGCGTTGCCCGGCTGGCGATGTCCAGGTGCAAACGATCCCGCGGGTGTAATTGGCAGCCTCGACCGCCCGCCCGGCTGCCCGACCCTTGGCCAGGCCGCCGTACACCTGCGAGAGTTGCGTGTTGGTCACGTCATAATCCTGGCCCGCCCGCAGCGACATCTGATAAAGCGCATAGGTGCGGGCAGCCACCGCCTGGGCCCGGAAGGCTTCCCGGTGGAACTCGGGATACAGTTCGTGGCACAGCACCCCAGCCACATACGTGTCCAGGTCAACCTCGTTGATGGCCAGGAGCACTTTGTCCGACCGGCGCAGCAGCGTCAGCGTTCCAGCGTATCGCCGCGGCGCCGACCAGCGTCCGTTGGCATAAGAGGCCAACTCAAACGTGGTGCCGGCCTCAGGTACCAGGTGCAGCCGGTGGGGGCGAAAGCTGCGCTTGCCAAGGCTCAAACGGTCTGAGCCCGAGATGTTGACCCAACCCGGATCAGTGCCATGCTCGAGGGTTTGGCCGTGGTCATCCCGCACGGCATAGGGGGCGCCGGCCCGAAAGCGAAGGGGGCCGCTGCCCGAGGCGATGACCACGCGAATGTCACGAACTTTCAGGGCCGGCGGGGGCGGGACATCGCTGGTGAGATCCGGGCTGCCCCGCGTGGAGCATCCGCACACCCCGGCCAGAGCAACCGCAGCCGACAGGCACACCGTGGAAAAACCGAGTTGGGGGCGAGCATCCTTGCCGGCGTGCATCGACGAGCCTCCCGCTCATCGTGGGTGGGGGCAGGGCTGCGGCGGTCTGACAAAACGTGTGGCCCCGGTTTGTAATCTGTGGCACCGGTTTTCAACCGGTGGAATCAAACTGGAAACCACAGGCCCAACCGCGGGTATTGCCAGACTGCCTTACTCTCTAAGCGCCAGCCCCATTTCCATCAGTCTGCCTTTGATCTCGTTTAGCGAAGTCTGGCCGAAATTCTTGATGGCCAACAGTTCCGCTTCGCTGCGGGCACACAATTCGCCGAGGGAAATGATGCCCAGACGCTGCAGGCATTTTCGTGCCCGGACAGAGAGTTCCAGCTCGGCCACGCTTCGGCCATACAGGCCCGAGTCGCCCAGAGACGGGACGGGCTGCGGGCCCAGGTTGAGGTTCTCCTGCTCTTCCAGCAATTGCCCCAAGTGCAGCCCCTTTTGGGTGAGCAGCGCCTTGATCTCGTTGAGTGAGGTCTCGCCGAAGTTCTTGTAGGCCATCAACTGGGGTTCGGTAATACGCAGCAGGTCGCCCAGCGTGTTGATGTTCATCTGTTTGAGGCAATTGCGCGAGCGGACGCTGAGCTCGAAATCCCCGATGGGCGTATCCAGGATGGCGTTGCGTTTTTCGCGGACCCGCTCGATGTCCTCGTCGTAGTACATGGTCATCGAGCTATCCACGTCCTTCTCGAACAGGGTGGCTCGGGTGTGGTTGGGGTAATCGCTGAGCACCAAGTCCAGGCAGGCTTCAGCGTCCGCAAGTTGTTCGGCGTCTTCGTACAGCACCGACAAGTTGATCAAGGCGTTGACGTGCAGGGGCGGTTCACTGATGCACTTTTCATAGAGTTCGAGCGCCTTTTCGTCCTCGCCGTAGCGATCCAGGAGATAGGCCAAATGAAATGTCGCCGGGCGATGGCTGTCGTCGGCCTGAATGGCCGATTCGTACGCCTCGATAGCATCGTTCCAGCGATGGGTACCTTCGCAGATTAATCCGCGACAGTAGGCGCCGTCGGCCTGGCTTTGTGCGTCGGCCGGCAAGGTGGCCAGGGCAGTCTCGGCTTCTTCAAAGTTCCGCTGCTTGATGAGGTCCTGCACAGTTTCCAGTGATGACATCGCTGATCCGTTGGGGGCTGGGTGTGATTCGTGTCCCGGACCCGGCCTCGAGCCGCGTCCTCCGAACCCCGGATATTACCATCGGCCCCGGGCACTGCAACCCCGGCCCGGGACCGGAACGAACCCAGCCCCTGGCGCGGTCAAGAGGGCTCAGCCGCGGTCACCTCGTCCAGATACGCCTGAAACTCGCCCATGTGGTAGGAAATAAAGCAAAAAGCGTGGTGAAGGGCCAGCCATTCGGGGTCCTGTGGGTCGCCCTGGGCCTCTTTTCGCAATTCGTTCAGCTTGGCCAATATCGGTTCAGCCTTCATGGTGCGCTCCTGGGACGGGGGTTCCGGCGATCTCCCGGCATCTTAGCGCCTACCCAGCGGGTTCGCCACCCAGTCCCAGGCCGGTTCGCGGCGGGTCCGGCCCAGCGTGGCGATTGCCTTGACAGCCCTTTGCCCCGCGCTACACTGCGATGATCTAAGCGATTAGTCCCCGTGGCCCAATTGGATAGAGCGTTGGCCTCCGGAGCCAAAGGTTGCAGGTTCGAATCCTGCCGGGGACGT
>JBHHVM010000353.1:0-4194 GCA_046754265.1 Phycisphaerae bacterium | reverse complement strand
AGAGCGCGGATAAACCCGGCGGAAGAGGGGCCGACGGGTATACCGGGGTCCGGTGTGGGCGTGATGCGGGAGCGTGGCCTGATCGATGCGTGATTACATTCAACTGCTCAGGCCTACGCAGTGGATCAAGAACCTGGCTGTCTTGGCGGGGCCCGCTTTTGCCCTGGAATTGTTTGAATCGCAGTCGCTGGTGAATGTGGGAATCGCGTTCGCGGCCTTTTGCCTGGCTTCCAGCGCCAGCTATGCGATCAACGACACGCTGGACCGGGAGGCTGACGCCCGGCATCCGAGCAAACGGCACCGTCCGGTGGCCCGGGGGGCGATTCGACCGGCATCGGCTGTGTTGTTCGGATTGGTGCTGTTGGGGGGCGGGATGGGGCTGTCGCTGGCCTGTTTGCCGCTGCTGCCGACCGTCGCGGTGGGGGCCCACTTCGTGCTGATACTGGCCTATTCGGTCGCTCTGAAGCGACGCGTCATTCTGGACGTCATCGTCATCGCCACGGGATTCGTGCTGCGGGCGCTGGCTGGGGCCGCCGCGGCCGGGGTGTTTATCTCGCCCTGGCTGGTGATCTGCACGTTTACCATTTGCATGTTCATGGGGTTCGGCAAGCGGCGCTGCGAATTGGCTGCATTCGACACGGCCGTGGAAGCCCATCAGCATCGCTCGACGTTGCTGCGGTACACGCCGGAGTTTCTCAACCACTTGACCAGCGTGACGGCCGGCATCGCCATCATCACGTTTATTCTTTACACCATGGACACCACCAGTCACCAGCCACCGTTCGCCAAGCAGCATTTGCTGTACACCTTGCCGCTGGTGGTGTACGGCGTGTTTCGATATGCCATGCTGACCGAGTCGGGTCGGCTGACCGGTCCGACGGAGATTCTGCTGAAGGACCGGGCCTTTCTGGCGACGGTGCTGGCCTGGGCGGCGTGCGCAGCCGCCATTATCTACGAAAAGCAACTCTTAGGTTGGATGGGCCGATAGATGGAAAGTCGATGGCCCAGCCGCGCACGCTCGACGCTATAAGGACGATTGATTAAACATGTCAGACACCCCGGACGCCGAACCCGCATCGCAGCACGCCCCCTCGACAAGCCCGCCGTCCGCTCCGGGCCGATTTATGGTGACCGGCGGGGCAGGGTTCTTGGGGATCAACCTGGTGCGCCATCTGCTGGCCCGGGGCCACCAGGTCACCACGTTGGACTTGCTCGAGTTCGACTATCCCGATTGCCGCGATCGGATCACCGAAGTCCGCGGGGACATCCGAGACCCCCAGGCCGTCGATCGGGCCACCGACGGGGCCGACGTGGTGATTCACACGGCCGCGGCGCTGCCCTTGTACAGCCCGGAGGACATTCTCAGCACCGACATCAACGGGACCCGCAACGTGCTGGAATCGGCCCAGCGTCACGGCGTGGGTCGTGTCATCCACGTGTCATCGACGGCGGTGTACGGCATTCCGGACCATCATCCGTTGCTGGAGGACGATCCGCTGGAGGGCGTGGGCCCTTACGGGCAGGCCAAGGTTCAGGCCGAGCAGGTTTGTTTGGAGTTTCGCAAGCAGGGGATGTGCATTCCCATCGTGAGGCCAAAATCGTTCGTGGGCCCGGAGCGGTTGGGGGTCTTCGCCCTGTTTTACGATTGGGCCAAGGACGGGAAGGGTTTTCCGATGATCGGCAGCGGGCACAATCGGTATCAGCTTCTGGACGTGGAGGATTTGTGCGACGCGATTTACCTGCTGGCCACGCTCGAAGCCGAAAAGGTCAACGATATCTTCAACATTGGGGCGGCCGAGTACACCACGATGAAGGAGGATTATCAGGCTGTGCTGGATGAGGCGGGCTTCGGCAAAAAGATTCGAGGGTTACCAGCCGGTCCGGTCATCTGGACGTTGCGGTTCCTGGAATTGCTCAAGTTGTCGCCGCTGTACAAATGGGTCTACGAGACGGCTCACAAGGATTCGTTCGTCTCCATCGAAAAGGCCCAACGCGTGCTGGGCTACGCCCCCAAGTATTCCAACAAAGACGCCCTGGTGCGGAACTACAAATGGTATCTGGAAAACCTGGACCATTTCGGCAAGGCGTCCGGCGTCACCCACCGCGTGCCCTGGAAGCAGGGGATTCTTAAACTAGCCAAGGTTTTCTTTTGAACACCCATGACCTCAGAAGGCGCCACCCATGAAGGCTGGTATCGCGTTTGATAAGTTTCGCCACGATCGTCTGTCCTACGAGCCGCGAACTTCAGTTCGCGCGGACTCCCGGACGGGAAACCCGTTCGTGGCGATGGTCGGCGGACTCGTGAAGCAACGGACTAACCCAAAACCGGCGGGCGGGGCGCCCGCCGCTACAGAACAGTGATGAGAGTCTATCCATGGGGAGGAACAGCCGGTGCAAATGGGCTGATTCGAGCGACTTGATGGTGACCTACCATGACACAGAGTGGGGGGTGCCTTGCCGCGACGATTTGGCTTTGTTTGGCAAGTTGGTCCTGGATGGAGCCCAGGCCGGCTTGAGTTGGAGCACGATCTTAAACAAGCGGCAGGGGTATCTGGCGGCATTCGACAACTTCGACCCGGTCAAGATGGCCCGGTACAACCAACGCAAGGTGGACCGGCTGCTCAAGGACCCGGGCATCGTGCGCAACAAGTTGAAGATCGCCTCAGCCATCAAGAACGCCAAGGCCTACCTTCGGGTCCAGGAGGAGTCGGGCAGTTTTGGCGACTTGCTGTGGGGCTTTGTGAACGGCGAGCCGATCATCAACCACTGGAAGACGCCCGAGCAAGTGCCGGCCACCAGCGCCGAGTCGGACGCCATGAGCGCCGAGCTCAAGGCCCGGGGGTTCAGTTTCGTGGGGTCTACGATATGTTATGCGTTCATGCAGGCCGTGGGGATGGTGAACGACCACACCACCGATTGTTTTCGGCATGCAGCGTTGGGTTGACGGGCTAACGGCCGGCGAGGCGCCGGCCGCTACAAACCTCACCGGCAAAGGGCCCGGTCCGGCAGGCGTGGTGTCACGTTAGGGCATTCGCTCTGTGGACACCAAGGCCCTGATTTCGTCGCTGGTCATGGCATCGTCGGTGAAAGCGTCATACGGGCCGTAGTTGAGCAGATCGGTGGCCACTTTTTTCATAGCGGTCAGGCTGGCCCGCAAGAGTCCGGGGCCTATGCTAAGACGGCTGATGCCGGCCGACTCGAGCTCCCGCATGGGGGGGACGCCTTGGTGGGCGTAGACGTTGACGGGGGCGCCGGTCGCAGCCTGAATGGCCTGCAGGTCGGCCAGGTCGCCGGCCAGGATGGGGTAGATGCCGTCGGCGCCCGCATCGAGGTAGGCCCGGGCCCGGTCGATCGTCTCGGCGACCTTGTCCGGCGCGTCGGCGGGGTCGTCGATGAGGAACACGTCGGTTCGAGCATTGATGAACAGGGGGATGCCCTCCCGATCGGCCATGGCCCGAACAGCTTTGATGCGCTCGCACTGGGCGGCGATGGAGCGCAACGATCTGTCATTGACGTGGCTGTCTTCGAGGTTGATGCCGACGGCGCCGACGCGCAACACTTCGCGGATGTTCCGGGCGAGGTCATCGGGGCTATCGGCGTAACCGGCTTCGATGTCGGCGCTAACCGGGACATTGACGGCGGCGGCGATCGGCTCGATGACTTCGAGCATGGCCGACAAGGTGATCCTCTGCCCGTCGTCGTAACCCAGCGAAAAGGCCACGGCGGCGCTGGCGGTGGCCACGGCTGGGTAGCCCAATTCCGCCAGGAGACGGGCCCCGATGGGGTCCCAGATGTTGGGCAGGACCAAGAGCTTGGGATCGTCGTGCAAGGTCCGGAAAGCCCGGGCTTTTTGAATCTGGTCGTTCTTGTCCATGGTGATGGCGCTCTCGCCAGGCTGCCCGAGTATCTTGGGGCTATCTCAGCCAACCGGCAACCGTACCTTCGGGGTGGGCGGCGAGCGGGACGGGCGCTCCGCATTGCTGTGGCCACCTTGAGCCCGTAGAATGGCAGGCCAACCAATTCCGGGGCGTAGCTCAGCCTGGCTAGAGCGCCTGCTTTGGGAGCAGGAGGCCGGAGGTTCGAATCCTCTCGCCCCGAAATCTGACAACCATGCCGAAGGCGCCAACACCCAGCCCCCCTGTCCAGTGCCGTCACCAACCGCCCGGACAAGCCATCGTCCAAATCGGGCACGGG
>JBHHVM010000352.1:0-4198 GCA_046754265.1 Phycisphaerae bacterium | reverse complement strand
ACCCGTGGCCAAAAAGCGAGGCCCAAGCCCCCGCCCCACACCGACAACCAAATACCCCAACCCCAGGGCAGTTTTTGTTACCGTCGTTGCCGTTGTGCCTAGTTGCCTCGTTGCCTTCGTGCCTTCGTGCCTTCGTGCCTAGTTGCCTCGTTGCCTTCGTGCCTCGTTGCCTTGTTGCCTCACCTACTCTCCCACAACTTGGCCAACGTCCCCATCTGCACCGGCTTCGGAGCCGACCAAACCAAAAAGAACATGGCTTCACGGAGCAGCTTTTGCGAGGGCCGGGAACTTAGATACCCGCTGCCTTTGGCCAACGTCAGATGCGTGCATGCCAAGCGGATCAGCAAGTCGTTGACGGCCACGCGGATCTCCTGGGCCGGAACCTCGGCCGCCGGGTCGCTGCGGCGGGCAGCCGCATCGTACAACCGTTTTCGGGCCGAGTCGTATTGTGCCACGACCTGACGCTCTATCGACTGGAAATCGTCACCCAGCGTGGAGGCCCTTTCCCGAACGCCCTCCAGCAGCGCCCCCGCCACGCCGATCGCCACCGCCGAGACGGTCAACGATTTGACCGGGGCCCGAATGGCCAGCACCTGTTCCACCGGCCCGCGCATCAGTTGCCCCGGCCTGACCTTCACATCTTGGCAGTGTATCTCGCTGGTCCAGCTCGAATTGAGGGCCATAAACTCCATAGGCTCAGCCACCGACATGCCCGGTGTGCGGGTCGGCAGACAAGCCAGGATCTGATTGCCGTTCTCCAAGACCGCCCCGGTGACGACGTAATCGGCTTTTGGGGCGCTGGTCACCCAGGGCATCACGCCCGAGATTACAAACCCATCGCCATCGGGCCGACCGCGCATGGCCGGCCCGCTGCCTCGGCGAGAGGTGGTCAGTTGCGAGATGCCCACCGTGGTCAGCAACTCGCCCTTGGCAAAACGGGGCAGCAGTTCTTGGGCCAACGCCTGGTTATCGCAGTCAGCCAACAGTTCGCAAGCCCCGTCGTGCTGGGTGAGGATCAGTGCCAGGCTTAGACTCCCAGCCGCGACGTGTTCATAGATTTCGACGCGACGCGGCGGCGGCGCCCCTTGCCCTCCCAACCTGGCCGGCACCGAGGCTGACCAGCAACCCGCTTGGGTCAGCAAAGCGGTCAGCTCACCAGGCCAAGCGCTCTCGTCCAGGCCGGCGTCGACCTCTCGAATCCTGTCACGTAGTGTCACTAAATCCATGCGAATCGCCTATCCAGCAAGACCAGGCCAAAGTTGCAGCAGTTTCTCGACCGCCCTTTGGTAGCCGACGAAGGCGAAAAACGCCAGCGTGGCCACCAACATCAAGTTGGTCGGCCAACCGTTACGAAGATCTCGGCCCACCCAATCGGTCCGGTTGTTCATGATTAGCAGGGTCAACGCCAACAAGGGCATGAACAGCGACCCCAGCACCGCATAGGCCAACTGGGCCTGTCGCACCGAAACGAACAACATGGGCAGCGACACGATGGCGATGGCGATCAGATAACCCCGGTAGGCCCGGGTCTTCGAGAAATCGACCGGCCGTCGAGCCTGGTCGCCCGCACCCTGCCGAATGCTCAGAAAGTCGGCAAACAGATAGGGCACCGATTGCCACACGCCCAGCAGGCTTGAAAACACCGCCCCCCAAAAACCCAAGAGGAACACCCATCGGCCGGTTGAGCCCATGACGTCGCCGAGTTGGTCAGCCAGCACCGGCGCCATCTTCGCGCCGCTGCCTTCGATGTGGACCTTCGACCCGATCAAGACCATGGCCACGCCGAACAGGGCGGTCATGGTATAGCCCACCGCCAAGTCCAAGCGGCAAGCCTTCATGCCGGCTTGGCCGGTTCGACGTTCTTCGCGGATCCAGTAACCGTAGGACAGCAGCGTCACCGTGCCGCCCACGCCGCCGAGAATGCCCAGCACCCAGCCCAAACCGCCTGCCGGTATCCGTGGCCATACGAGTCCCCGGGCCGCCGCCGACCAGTCGGGCTTGCACAACAGCGCCGTGGTCAGCACCGCCACAAACATCACGCCGATGCAGACCGACATCAACCGCTCGAAGAGTCGGAACCCCCCCACCACCACCAACACCAGCCCCACGGCTGAGTGGATAACGCCCCAGATGATCTTCGACGTCTCCGCGTCGGCTGCCAAAGGCCACAGCCCGGTGCCCGCCACGCCACAGGCTGTCACCATGGCTCCGCCGGTAAAGAACGTCCAGATGAGAAGGTAACTGATGAAGATCCACTGGACCCAATTGCCCAGCCGACTAACCCAGCCCTCCAACAGCGTGGTCCCGGTGGCCATCTGCCAGCGGGCGATGCCCTCGGTTAAAAACCACTTGACCACCGCCCCAGCCCCAGCCGCCCACAAGATCACCACGCCCACGGCTGACCCGCCCAAAGAAGCGGTCATCAAGTCCCCCGCCCCCACACCGGTCGCCGCCACCAGAATCCCCGGGGCGATGGCGTGGAACCAGCCGGGGCGTGTGTTTTTCCGAATCTCGTCAGCCATTGGATGTCGGCCAGAACTTACTCCAAAACCAAGCGGGCCGCGAACTTCAGTTCGCGCGGACGCCTGCAAGGAGCGTTCCGTCAATGCTGAGGGTCGAAGGATTCGTGCAACAGCGCCCCCGGTGTCAAGCTCAAAACTCACTAAAGAAGATGGCAAACAGGGCGACGACAATGCCGGCCAGTGGAAACGGAAAGAAGAACCCATACATCAGAACGAAGCGAACGGCATGACGGCGCGATTGGATCAGTTGGCTCCTGTAATCGCTTCGGATCGCCCCGGCCCACGACAACGCGCCATACGAGAATGTCGTCCAAAACAACACCACACTGCCTGCTGCGTACAGTCGTGGGTTTCCATTCATGGTGAGTATCCGCAGTGACGCCTCAGCCCCGATGGCTACGACGATGACCAAGCCAAGGTAGATCAACCTATGAGCTTCGTAATTGGCAGCGGCGATGATGGTCCGCGGGGCACGAGCGAAGCTGGGCAGGCCCGCTCGAATCTGCGTCCAGATTCCAACCAGGGCAGGAACGAGCCAGAAGAAAACCGCAAAGACCCAGAAAGCAGCCGTAATGCCCAACTGATTGGTAGAGAATTGATACGTTGGGCGACGGGTCTCAGTAATTGTCGGAATCCAATCTTCCGTGTCGAGTTTGTCACGGTCCAGGGTTGATTGATAAGCAAGCGTCGCGCCCCCAGGCCCTCTACCACCACAGTGAACGCGGCATCAAGCGGCCGGCTCGTTTGGTCCTTTGGGTCAACCATGTGCCATTGACGAGTGATTTCCACGCCGATGCAAGCCAGGAGCGTGCTTCCCCCCACGGTAACGACGGCTGAGACGAAATAACAAATGAGAACAAAGATGAAGGAACGGTTGACGTCTCCCTTCCGATCCAGCGCCCACCACCAGCCGGGCGGTCGCTTGGCAAATGGGTTGAGAACGCTGGAGAAAAACCAGGTGCCCGAATCCACCAGCTCCCAGACTTCACGTCGAAAAACCTCGAGAATGTTGACCAGCCCGCATTCGGGACAGCCGTGATGACCGGTTGGCCATAGGCATCGTAGGAATAGTGCTCGACCTCGCGCCCGCGATTGTTGACCAGGGCTTCGACGTTCCAGTTCTGGCCCAGGACGTAGTAATACTCCTCGTCCTGCGTCACGTCATGCATCACCGCCCGCTCGTCGATGCACCACACGCCCGAGGCGGACAACGCCGGCAAAATTCACCGGGGGAACCCATGAACACCCGACATATCTTTCGCGCCGTGGCTCTCCTGCTCCTGCTCCCGAACGCGGCGATCGCCCAGGCGCATCGCCAGAAGCTCTACGTGTTGAGCAGCAATGCCACGGACATGACGGTGATCGACGTGGCGACAAACCAGATCATCGGGTCCGTCGAGGTGGGACCCTTGCCTCACGGCCTGGCCGCGCCCGCGTCCCAGGATGTCCTCTACGTCTCCACGGAGGGCGACGGCGGCCTGACCGTCGTGGATCCCGTGACCGATCGATTGGTGAAGCAATACCGGATCTTCGGCAAGCGCCCCAACGAGATCGATGTCACGTCGGATGGACGATACGTGTACGTCCCCACGTACGGCGCCGGGGTGTACGAGGTCTTCGACACCGTCAAAGAAGAGATCGTGGCGCGGATTCCGACCGACGGACTCCCCCACAAC
>JBHHVM010000351.1:0-4198 GCA_046754265.1 Phycisphaerae bacterium | reverse complement strand
GCCGCACCTCAACGAGCTTGTCGACCTGCGCACTGCGGGGGGGGGCTACGGCTGTTGGAGTCGAACCGGCGCCGTCGGGGAAGATAAAACGGATGACGACGACAGCCAGGGCAAAACTACCGGCAGTGGCCAGTACCCAACGACGCCGTTGACGCCGGCGTTTTGTTCGTTGTAGGACCGCCAACAGATCATCGAGCATGGCCTCGCGTCGGGCGGCGCCTTCGGGGCTGGGTGTTTCGGATGGCCGATCAGTCATGGAAAGTCTCCTTGGCCCGGCGGCGCAGCAGGGCCGTCAGGCGCCGCAGCCGGCCATCGACGGCCCCGGGCCCAAGTCCGACGACTTCGCCGATTCGCTGCAACGTCCAACCCAAACGGTAGCGCATGATCAACAGGCCCATGTGAGCATCATCCTGACTGGATATCTCCCTGCGAAGCCAGCGTAGTTCCTCCCCACAAGGGGCTTCCTCCATACCGGCTGCCTCGACGCCGGCTGCGCGCCTCTCGCGCTGATCTCGGCGGGCCTCACTTCGGAGCCTGTCGTACGCGCAGGTTTGAACGACGACCCGCAACCAGTTTCGCAAGCGTTGCGGCGTGTCCATGGGCTTAATCGAGCGGATCACCCGAATCATCGCATCCTGAACCACGTCGAGACAGAACGATTCATCGCGCCCGGTCGCCCGGCGGGCCTCGGCGTACATCTCGTCGAAGCGAGTCCGAAACAAATGGGTAAACGCCTCACCGTCACCCGACGCGATTGCGGCCGTCAGCTCGGCGACCGAGGCGTTCAAGTTTTTGCTCGCTCCAGGATAGGCGCGGCCCATGGCACCCATCTTACCCTTGGGGGCCCGGGCTTGCCTGGATCTCGACCTTTTCTAGCTTGGCCTTGATCTCGTCGATTTGCGCCTGGATCATGGCGAGCTGCTTTTCCAGGCTTGGCGGTGCGGCTACGGCCTGTTCCAGGCCCTCCCACATCTCCGTCAGGTACAGGTGCCCTCTGGTTTCCTCGATCACCTTGCCGATGGCGGCCACCTGTCGCGGCGTTCCGGTGGCAATGAGGACGCCGGTCGCTTCGTGAAAACGTACCTGGGCCACCCGATCGTTTTCGACCAGAAGCTCGACGGCGGTTTCGACGGCGGTCAGCAGGTCGTCGGGTTTGACCTTCTCGCCAAAGAGGTCCAGCACGTTCCAGACCCGGGCCTGCTCGCGGACGATCACCACGCGATAGACCGGCTTGGCGGACTGCTTCGATGGACCTAGGGTCTCGACCCTAACTTTGACCAAGGTGCGTTCGTCGAGGGCGTATTCCCCCTCCACCAATTGAAGGGCTGTGCCGAGTGGGGCTGCGTCGAACTGAACGGCTGGCATCGGAACTTCGGGGGCGTCGGGGCCGGCGGTGATGATGTTGGCGGTCTTGGCTGCACGTTTGACCGTCTCGATGTAATCGGCCAGCGGTCCGCCGGGGAAGTTCAAGCTGACCCGTTCGGCGGAACCGTCGAGGCCCGCCGCCGGTGAGACCTGGGCTGTGGCTGCAGGACAGTAGGCCAGGATCAGTGCGGTCAGGGCCAGGATTGGGGGGTGCGGGGGGTTCATCACGGTCAGGTCTCCGTTTATGGGTTTGCGGTCTCGGGCCTAAATCAGACACCCCAGATACGTCGCCGCCAAACGGTTTTCGCGCCCGCAGGTCGATTCGACGGAGGATTCCAGCGGCGGGCGCTCGGCCTGAAGTTAGGCGGGACTTGGAAGGATCAGTGAGCGTGTCTGCAGGGTAGACCGGCGGATTGGCTCTAATCGGCGTCGGCCCGGGTCCAGGTGTTTGGGTTGGGTTGGTAGTGCCAGGTGTCGTTGAAGGCAGCCGATCCCCCGAAATCTTCCCAGCCTCCGAACATGATGCCCCGGTCGGCGACGGGGTCGAAGACGACCGAGGCCCGCCAGCGCGGGGCGGGGGCGGCTGAGGCGTCGATTGCGGTCCAAGTCAACGAGTCCAGGTCCAATTGGCAGCCGTCGTCCAACAGAATCTGCCGGGTGTCGTCGTTTCGGCCCGTAAAGATAGTCAAGGTGTTGCGGGCGTCGTCCCAGAACCAGGTGGGGTCTTCCCGGCCTATCGGCGTGTCACCGGCTGTCTCTATGGATTGCCACTGTTGGTTGCCCACGTCGAAGCGCCACAGGGTGGTGGGGTAGTGGTCCACTTGCTTGCCGCCCCAAAGATAGACCGCATCATCGGCTGAGGCGTGGAACAACACCGGACCTTCAAGCTTGCCGGGGCCTACCGCGTCGATGCGGGTCCAGGTGTTGGTGGTCAGGTCCAGGATATGGGTGTCGTCGAAGAAATCTTCCGAGCGGGTGCCGCCGCCGAAGATGCCGCCGTACATGAGCATGCGTTGCGTGTTGCCGATGAAGACGGCGGCGTGCAGGCAGCGCCTTGAAGGTGTCGTGCCGGTGGGTGTCAGTTGGGTCCAGGTGTTCGTATCGACGTCGTAGCGCCAGGCGTCGTTGAAACGACCCGCGAAGGAGAAACCACCGAAGAGGATGCCGGCATCGGAGCCCGGGATGCCCAGGAAGGCGTGATGGCAACGCGGAGCGGGGAGGGGGCCGTTGTCTTGGGGGGTCGGTTCGGTCCAGGTTTCGGTCAAGGGATCATAGGTGAAGGTGTCGTCGGTGATGGGCGACATGCCGCCGAACAGGACCAGCTTTTGGGCGGTGGGCATCCAGACGGCGGGGGCCCCGCCGCGCGGCGCGGGCTTTTGGGACGTGTCGTCGCCGGATGCACTGTCCTGGTCGGCCTGATCATCGCCTGTCGTATCCGTGCCTCCAGTATTGGGTGGGTCGTCAATCTGCGCCCCCTGGTCTGCGGCGCCGGTGGGGTCGCCGCCGCCGGGGTTGGCTGGGGCCGATGAAACACATCCCGTCAGCCCGCCGACGCACCACACGCTAACCAGGCAGATGACCGGTATGAGCATCGAAGGTGGGCGTCGGGGTCGCAACGTAATCCTCCCAGACATTCGGGAAAAGGGTCACCGCAAGCATAACCGGTCTTGGCTGGCAAACATTCCACCGGCCTCAAAGTGTTGGTTTCGGGCTGGGGAGGAATGGACTAGACTTGGCCGAGAAGTTGGTCTTATTCGGCGCGGTTCGGAAACGGGCCTATGGATACCTGGATAGTTCTGTCGGTGTTGCAGGCGCTGGCTGGGGCGCCCGCCTTGGCCGGTGAGACGGTGCAGCGCCAACCTGAGGATTCCGCGGTGATTCGTCGATCCCTGGACGGGGCCTGGTTTTTTCGCAAGGATCCCAAGGGGGAAGGTCTGGAGCAGGGCTGGCATAGCGAGGCTATCAGCGACAGCCGATGGAGCCCCATCCGCGTGCCAGGCCATTGGGAACCGCAGGGACACAAGGGTTACGACGGTGTGGGCTGGTACCGCAGGACGTTTGACGTGCCGGCAGCAGACGGCGCGGGCCGATGGGGCCTGTGTTTGCTGGGCGTCGACGACCGGGCCCGAGTGTGGGTCAACGGGCAAGAGGTCGGCGCCATCTCGCAGGCCTTTCGACGGTTCGCCGTGGATGTGACCGGCGTCGTGCGGGCTGGGTCCAACACGTTGGCTGTGCGGGTCGAAGACGCCGGCGGGGATGGGGGCATCGTTCGTTCGGTCTATCTGGGGCGATCCGAAGAACTCGACGCATTGCTGCGCGGACCCCACCACGGCAAGCCCGCCCGGGCATCGGCCAATTGGGTGCGCGACGCGGTCATTTATGAAGTCTACCTACGCTCGTTTTCCACCGAAGGCACGTTCAAAGGACTGGAACACCGGCTGGATGAATTGAAGAATCTGGGCGTGACGGTGTTGTGGTTGATGCCGGTTCACCCGGTGGGGCAGGTGAAACGCAAAGGCACCCTGGGAAGCCCGTACTCAGTCAAAGATTTCTACGCGGTCAACGACGAGTTCGGCCGCATGGAGGATTTTAAGTCGCTGCTGTCAGCCGTTCATCAGCGGGGCATGAAGCTCATCATCGACTGGGTGGCCAATCACACCGCCTGGGACAACCCGCTGGTGACGCAGCATCCCGATTGGTATCACCGCGACGAGCAGGGCCAAATTCGCCCGCCGGTGCCGGATTGGTCGGACGTGGCCCATCTGGATTATTCCAAGCAAGCCGTCCGGCGGTACATGGCCGACGCGTTGCTCTATTGGGTCCGGGACGTGGG
>JBHHVM010000350.1:0-4216 GCA_046754265.1 Phycisphaerae bacterium | reverse complement strand
GTGGCCACATTCCGGGCAGCGCATGGTCGTCAGACCCAAGAGGGAATAATGGCAGGTCGGACAGCGCAGGCGGTCCATCGGGACCACCTCAGCCCAGTCCAGGTCCAGGTTGCAGTGCGGGCAGGTGGGCTCGGTCACTCCGTTGAGCGTGCCGCCACATCGGCCGCAGGGAATATCGAAAGGGATGCGGGACCAGTCCGGGGCGGATTGAGTCGGTGACGTCGAATCGGGCGGATCAGGCAGGACCGGCTCGGTCGGGCTGGGGATTGGCGTCGGTTGGAGGTCGGTCATCTGTCTCATAGTTAACCCGTAGAGCCGATCTTGTCACCGGGGCGCGGCGCACGGACCGGGTTGGGGCGGCGCCCGTTTCCATGGGTAACGATATAGGTGCGGGCAGGCGGCGCGGAATCGTTGGGAGGGTGGCGAAGCGGTTCGCGGACGCAGGTGTGTCCGGTTTACTGCCGGCTGCCGACCAGGGGTTGGGGGGGCAGGTGGGTGGCCCGGAGCCCGAACGCGATGACGGCCACGGAGGCGATCCAACCGACCATGAGCAGCGGGGTCAGTTGCACGTGGGTGATCCTGGCCACGGGCTCAGCGACGGCCAGCCAACAGAACCCCAGGACCAGCAGTGGGCGCATCGTGTGGCCCAGGCCCGGCAGGTCCATCGACCGGTCCGTCCGTAGCCAGAGCACGGCAGGCAGCACTGCCAGGAGCATGTCATAGTGCAGCAGGTGCGGGCTGGTCACCAGGGTAGCGACCATGAGCGCCGCCAACTTCAAAGAGAAGTCAGACTCGCCGTAGCGCCATGGGCCTCGCCATACCGGGATGAGTAGCACCAGCGTGACGGCCGACGCCGTGATGGCCAACATGCTCACCGAGCCGAGCGACATCCAATCGCCGCCCAACAGGCGGAAGAAGCCGTACCAGCAATGTTGCTTGTGAATGTCGAAGCCGCCCTCTTCCATCAGGGCAGCCTGGGACGGGGCGAAGTTGAGGTAATCCGACAGAACTTCGGGGCCCATCACCGCAGCGGTCAACAACAGCGTCAACACACCGCCGAGCAGCAGCCCCCCTACCGCCCGCCATCGGCCCTTGACCAGCAGCAACCCGGCGGGCAAAACCAGCAGGTAGAACTTGTAGGACAGCGCCGAAAGCACCAACCCAGCCCAGCCGTCACGTCCCCGCATCAACAAGGCACAAAACCCGGTGAGGATGAGCAGGGAAAAGAACGTGTTCTGACCCCCGGCCAGCGCTTGAAACCAGGGTGGAACGCAGACGGCTAGCAGCAGGACGATGCCTGTGTCAGCCGGTGGCAGCCAATGCCGCCAAATGGACGCCGTGACGGCAAAGGCCAGCAACGACAGGAGCGTCCAGATCAGCAGCGATCGACCAAACCCCAATCCGGTGAGCCAGGACATAGCCCAGGCATAGTGCGGCGGGTTGCGGTAGGGATAGGTCCCCTGCCAGTTGGGGTTGATGTCCCGCATAAAGTCCTGTTGATAGGCGGAGTGGGCGGCTTGGTCGTAGAGGTCATCCATGCGCCCCTGGTTGAGCAGGTCGCCAGCCGTGTAGAAGGCGAGAAAGTCCCGGCCCACGATTTTGCCGTTAGGTTCGATCAAGTTGCTGGAGCGCGAAAGCGTGCCGGCGTATAGTGCCACCGTCAGGGCCAGTAGAAAGACCGGATAGCGGCGCAGGCGCGCAGGTTCGGTGAGGCTATCGAGGTAGCCAAAGACCGACGACGGCTGAGTCTGTGGGCTGCTGGAAGACACACGGACCTCCCGACCCGCAAGTATCTGTAATGTGCATCGGCAAGTCAGACAGCGAGGTTGGGTGACGCGGGCGAGGAGAGCCGGTTGCAGGTTATCGGCTGTAAGAGCCCGGTAGCCCGTGTTACACCACGGGCGTGTGGACAGGTGCGATTCTTGGTATGGTGCCCCAAATCATGGACTGCCGCCCCTGCGAGGCGGGCACGTCTTGTTCCTGGCCGATGCCGAACGCGAGTATTATGAGCGATCAGACGGATACCACCTTCATTCAGACGCTGGACGAAGTTCGCCAGGGCCGCCCCGGGGCATCGGATCGGCTTTTCTCGCTGACCTACGCCGAGCTGCGCCAGTTGGCCGGACGCCTCATGCGAAAGGAACCCGCCGGTCAAACGCTGCAGCCCACGGCGCTGGTCCACGAGGCTTACATGCGGCTGGTTGGTGACGAAGCCGTGGATTGGAATGGCCGGAGGCACTTTTTCGGTGCGGCTTCCCGGGCGATGCGCCGAATTCTGGTGGAACGATCGCGCCGGGTCCAGGCAGACAAGCGAGGTGGTGGCCGCAAGCACGAGGAACTCCGCGATTGCGCCCTACCGGATCAGCATGAGTCAGTGGACCTGATTGCACTGGATGAGGCCCTGACCAATCTCGAAACCCGAGACAAATCGATGAGCGATGTCGTTCACATGAGGTTTTTTGTCGGTCTATCAATAGACCAGGTGGCCGAATTGCTGGAAACATCCCCACGGTCGGTGGACCGACTATGGTCGCGGGCCAAGACTTGGCTCTATAGTGAATTGATGGACTGAGGTCGCCGCCGGGCCAAATACCAGCACTCATCACAGCCGAACGTCAAGATTCGACATTAGAACATTTTCTTGGCGTCACACCCGTCGGTTTCACGCACGGTAGGGTGGACGTTTCCCACTAGCCGAGAGCAGACTGGGCATCCCGGCGCGGCAGGAGAACGGCCAGTCTTGCATGAATCAGGGCGTTGGAGACCTTTATGGCATGCATCGAGCCGATCGTTGGGTATCATCGCGGCTTCATATCTGATGAATGGGAAATATCGGGATCTCGCGGCCGGAGTCCGGATTTCGCCGGTTTAGTCGACACGAACGACTCCACCCAGCCTCATAGAAGTTGACCATGACCTCATGCATTGGAGGTCATCCAAGCGTGTTGAACGGGCCGACTGGTTACGCTTGGGCAACCTATCGGGGCGGCAGGTGGGGCATCAATAGCTCTTTGTAGGGCCGTAGAGCCCCCTTACCGAACCAAAATGGATATCGAACGCGGGCCAGACCTTCACCAGAGGAAGCCGCTGATCCGGCTAGGCCGATCCAAAGGAGTAGCTCATGTCTACAATCGCTCAGGCATACGGTATCTGTGTTTTCGTCATGCTGACAACCGCCGTTGCGGTCGCGCAATCCGGGCCGTCGGACTGTTGCAGCGTCCACCTGTCGGCTGGCTGTGACACTCAGTTCTGTGAGGATCTCGTCTGTGCTCAGTTACCCGGCTGCTGCGCCCAGCCCAATGGGTGGTTCAACGACCTGTGCGCGCGATTGGCCTGGGAGCTTTGCCCAGGGCTTTGCTCGGCTGGCGCGTGCTGCGGGAGTAGCTGGCCGGGCGGTTGTTTCGTTGTCCCGGTAGACATTTGTACGGCCCAGCCCAATTGCGATGGTGCCGGTGCTGCTTGCACCTTTTGGGGCGTTGGAAGCACCTGCCCCACTCCAGGAGGCACCTGCTGTGCGAGCAGTAGCGATTGTAACGACTTCAACGCCTGCACTAGTGACGTGTGTGATCCAGTTGCCGGCTGCCTAAGCCTTCCCATCATTGGACCCTGCAACGATGGGAGTGCATGTACCACGAATGATTCTTGCCAACCCAACGGAACCTGTGTGGGAACACCCGTTAATTGCAATGACGGGAATCAGTGCACCAATGACACTTGTGATCCAATCAATGGCTGCCAAAATCCGATCATCACCGGCCCGTGTGACGATCTGACTGCCTGTACGACGAATGACACGTGCCAACCAAACGGGGTTTGCCAGGGAATACCGGCCAATTGTGATGACGGGAATGTATGCACCGATGACTCTTGTGATCCAGCCAATGGCTGTCAGCACATCCCTAACCTCGGACCATGCTCTAACGGTGACGCTTGTCAGGTGAACGTCACCTGCCAAGCAAATGGCGACTGCCGGGGTACACTTATTGATTGTGATGACGGGAATCAGTGCACCAATGACACTTGTGATCCAGTCGGGGGCTGCCAAAATCCGATCATCACCGGCCCGTGTGACGATCTGAATCTCTGTACGACGAATGACACGTGCCAACCAAACGGGGTTTGCCTGGGTACACCTATTGATTGTGACGACGGGTTAGAATGCACCGTCGATACGTGCGAGCAAGGCAGCTGTGTCAATTTGGCTCCGGTGAACAGC
>JBHHVM010000349.1:0-4223 GCA_046754265.1 Phycisphaerae bacterium | reverse complement strand
TGTGCAGCAAGATGGCGTTCACAGCCAGGTTGCCGAGAATATCAATGTAAGTGCCAGGATTGGTCAGGCGCAGCGCTTGCCGCGTGTCCCACACACAACCCGAGATCAGTCGGCCGCACGAGTGGATACCAAAAACGTTGCTATCGCATGGGTATTGCAGGGTGTTGCTCGCATTCCGGAGCTGCCCGGCACAACTGCCGCCGAACCCGATCCCGATGCGACTGTCATCGAGAATCAGGACGGACATGACGTCGCCCATGCCCTCTCCATATTGGCCCTGCCCACTCCCGCCCACAGACACCAGATGGTGGCCATACTCGTGATAGACCACCGACGAGTAGGCCGTGTTCGGAAAGCCACCGGCCGACGAGCAGAAATTGATCGAAGAACCGTTGTACCATGCGTTGGCGGGGCACACGCCGTCGGTCCGATTGACGTTGACCGGGAAATTCACGTTGCTCAGTGCCGGATAGGTCGGGTTGAACTGCAGCACGAAGTCGCGGATTCGATTGGCCTCGACGTAGCCGTTGACCTGTGCGCGGACTTCCTCGAAGAGGTTGTCCAGGTTGAACACCATGTCCGCCGGCGTCGCCGCCGGGGCGCCCTCCAACTCGTCGAAACCTGCGGCGTTGAAGGTATCAAACCATTGCCCGGTAAGCCCGGCCACCACGGTCGCCCCAGTGCCGGTGACCGTGTAGTTGCCGTTGACGTCGGTGAACGCGGTACCCGCTCCCAAAGCAACTTCCAGATAGGGCAATGGCGTCAAGACTTCCGACTCGCAGTTGTCGCTGCCGCCCGGAGTCGACGCCATGCCACTGACGTTGCCTTGCACATCGATGAGAACGATTTGGTCTTCCTGGTAGAGAACCTCGCCGGTGGCGGCATCGACCACGAACACCCAGTCCTGGTGCCGCCCCACCTGCGGGGCGCCGTTGTCGGCCCGGAAGGTGACCGCCAATCTCGGAGCGACGGGCTGCTCGAGCCCGGCCCAGATTACCGGTTGAGGCTCGCTGAAATTGATCAGGTCCGGGATCAGTGCCGTCACTTGGGCCTGGCCGATTCCAGGTAGCGGTCGAAACGCCGGCACTTGGAAACCGCCCAGATTTCTCAAAGACGAAGAGGCCAATACCACTGGATATCCCGGCTCGTTCCGCACCAGCAGACGCAAATCGCTTCGGAACACCGGCACTCCGCTTCGCTCTTGGCTGAAGTACACCAGCACAAACTTGAAATCACCGGTGTCCGGGTCCAGCATGACCGGCACCGTGTGTTGGCCCTCGAACAAAGAGCCACCAGCCACCAGATCCTGTGGCCGGGCACCCAATACGGCCGCCCGATCGACGCGAAACTGTTCACCGGCCTGCTCCGGTGTGTCGCCGAACGAGATCACTTGACCGTAAATGCCGGTGATTCGCCCCGAGTTCCGATACAACCGCACCTGTGGAGCCGCCTCCTTGAGCGTATTGATGGCGGATTGAACCTCGCTTCGATCCACGCCCCACGTGAGGACGGGATTTGCCAAGACCACCAAGCCGACCAATGCCATGCTGATTCTAGACCGTTGCATCATGACTCCTTTGTCTTCGTCGCGGACCGTAAGGACCACGGACCATTTGCTGGGGAATGAATGTGGAAAGGAACGGCCCCGTCGCAAGGCTCCCCACCCCGCATTTCACCGACCATACCGTCCCCTCGGCCGCCAAGAGCTTAGTATACGGGGTCAACCCACATGTCCATAAACAATATTCCCCGATAACGGCCGCTCTGCCCAAAGTGACTGATTAAACGGCCTTCGCCATGCCCAATTATTCCAGACCTTCCAGCCGGACCCGCGTTCAATCACCTTCGAGTGTGAAGTTTCCACTGACAGTTTAATCAACGAAGGGGTCTTGTTGGGGGGACTACACACGGGGCCGCCCCGATGATGTGGGCCTTTTGGCTACGGCTACGGTTACCGGAGCGTGGCCTGGGGCAGTCTATTCTTCGTCGCTCACTCCCGGTTTTTCACCCGTCCGGGCGTCAGTCCCGGTCGGGCTGGCTTCCGGCTGAGGACGGGTCAGGTGCCGAAACGGGGCGAATCCAACCTGAAAAACCCGCCAGTGACCAGTCGCGTGCTTGTGCAGCCAAATCCGCACCACGACGGCCGCCGCTGGGTCCCCCTGGGGGTCAACCGCCTGAAGATCCACCGTGACCGTTTCGCCGGGCCAACGCTGGGCCTGGGGCGTCGGTCGCACGACCATCAGGGATCGGGCGGTGGCCTGATCGAAATCGAAGGAGCCCACATAATGAGCCACGATCGGTGCCCAAAGATACACCCGTTTGTACACCCAATCATCGCGAGAATAGACCGCTTGGCGGCCCATGGTCTGTCGATAGAGCTCGTAAATATAATCCGGGTCGCACACGTCCATCTCCCGCAACACGGCTGCTCGGCGTGCTTGACGATCCTTTCCGGCCCGAACGTCGTCCCGAATAGCTCGAAGCAAGACGAAAGCCACGTCCTTCGGATCGGCCTCGACGTTCAACTCCACGCCACCGTCACTGACCGTGCGGACTTCGACGCTGGGAATGGCATGGTCGGCCAAACGTGCATCATCTCCGCAGCCGGCCAAACCAATCGCCGTCGCCAGCCCCCCCATCATCGCCATGATTCGCATCAACGTGTTCCTCTGAACCGACCGTTCGCGAAGCTTCAAGAACCGCGACGCAGTGTAGCCCGATGACAGCCCACTGCCAAACGGTCCCCAAGCTTGCCCCAGCCCGATTTCCTTCGTACACTTCTTGGCCGTCGCGGAGCTATCCATGGCTGAGTCCAACCCAAATGTCTGGGCCCCCTGGCGGATGGAATACATTCGATCGCTCGGCGCCCAAGAGGCGGACGTCGGTTGCTTCCTCTGCCACTACTGGCAACACCCCCAGGACGACGCTCAAAACTTCGTCCTCTGGCGCCGCGAACGGGTCATGGTCATCATGAACCGTTTTCCCTACACGAATGGTCACCTGCTCATCGCCCCGGCCCGTCACACCGGCGACATCACCGCCCTGGAATCTGAGGCACTCCTGGAAATGCAATTGGCCATCATCGACGCCATCAAAACGCTGACCAAGGCCATCGACCCCCAGGGTTTCAACATCGGATACAACGTCGGGCGATGCGCCGGGGCTGGGCTGCCCGATCACGTGCATGCCCACCTCGTCCCCCGCTGGAATGCCGACACCAACTTCATGGCGGTCCTCGGTGCCGTGCGGGTGATCCCCGATGGGCTGCAAACAACCTATGACCGCCTGATTCAAGCGGCAAGCGATCTTGGCGTGGTCGCCCGCTAGGTGAATTCATGGTTGCACCAGACCCGTCATCCGGATTGGCCCCCTACGCCATCGGCCACGATCGGTCCGCGGGCCGGGCCCATGCCGAACGGCTTGACCCCGACCGCAGCCCCTTCCACATCGACCGCCAGCGCGTGCTGCAAAGCACGGCCTTTCGACGCCTGGAATACAAGACGCAAGTCTTTGTCACCCACGAACACGACCACTTCCGCACCCGCCTGACCCACACCTTGGAAGTCGCCGAAATCGCCCGCCGCCTGGCTGTAGCCCTCCGCGTGAACGACGCCCTGGCTGAGACCATCGCCCTGGCCCACGATCTGGGCCATTCGCCCTTCGGTCACGCCGGCGAGGCTGCCCTGAATAAGTTGATGGCCGACCACGGAGGCTTCGAGCATAACGCTCAGTCGTTACGCGTGGTGGACTACCTCGAGCACCCCTTCCCGCCCTTTCGCGGGCTCAACCTTTCGCTCGAGGTGCGCCACGGCCTGCTCAAACACGAAAGCACCTACGACCACCCGGAGGATTCCGCGCTGACCGACGCCGGCCTTTCGAAGCTGATCGCTCAAGGACCGCACGCATCCGTTGAGGGCCAGATTGCGTCACTCGCGGACCGCCTAGCCTACGACTGTCACGACCTCGAAGACGCCTTGGGCGCCTGCCTGATCGACGAGCAGGCCTTGGCCCAGGTCCAGCTTTGGGCCCAAGCCGCTGCCCCGATTCGGGCCGCGTATCCCCAGGCGAATCTACCTGCCGTCCGTCGGCCCGTGCTCAATGCCATGTTGGACACGCTTGTGACCGACGCCGTCCGGGAAACCTCTCGGGGAATCGATCGGGCAGGCCTCACCACCGTTCGAGGTATCTATCAACACGCTCAACCGGTGGTCGCCCTCTCCAGC
>JBHHVM010000348.1:0-4223 GCA_046754265.1 Phycisphaerae bacterium | reverse complement strand
GAGAGATCGTCCGAACGAGATCATCCGCCGTGGGGATCTGATTCTGCGTCGTCGCCAGCTTGAAGTCGCCCTGCCTGAAATCGCGCGGCCGGGGGTTCATCAGGTATGCGAATTTTCCGGCACCGTCACCGTTCTCACCGTGGCAGATCGTGCAGTTTTTGGCGAACAACTCAGCACCGCGGGTCAACGTTGGATCGGGAGTGCGGCTCCCCGGCGATGCTGACCGGGGCGTATCCGCCGACTCCTCCCGCCCTGCGGCGGGTTCGACAATCGAGCCTGCGTTTCCCGGTGAAGCCGAATCGGCTTGGCCGGTCGAGGCAACAGCCTGGGGCGCCACGGTTGATGATGACCCCACGTGAGCGGCACATGCCGCCGTGACCAAAGAGCAACAGCCCGAAGCAATCGTGACCGCCGCCAGACCCGTCCATCCCCTCGAGGGGTGATGTTTCTTGCTCATCGCTTTGTCCTTCTTGGCGCCGGGGCAGCGCGCCGCTTTCGAGGCTTGAAGGCCACGTCGTGAATCGAGTTCTTTTCGAGAAAGCGTTCGTAGGTCTCGCGAACGCGTTTCCACTCATCGTGTCCCGAACAGGGATCATCATCGCTACATACGTCTTGCCCAAACGGGCATGGACGACGATTGGCAAGAATGGGCTCGAACGGCGCGAAGACCTCGGAGAGCCGGATGTCCTTCGCCGGCCGGGCCAAGCAAAAACCCCCGCCGGTGCCCGGGGACGATTCGAGTACCTGTGCCCGCACCAGGTCGCCAAGGATGGCCGCAAGGTATTGACGAGGGATGCCGGTTGCTTCTGCGATCTTCCGGCCGGAGATCGGCCAGTCATCGAAATGTTGCGCCAGATGGACCATCGCCCGCAACGCATATTCGCTGGTTCGTGATATCATGCCCGAACGGTTCGACTAGTTAACTATATAAATATAGGTAATCGGACCGCCTGTCAATGAAGAAACCTCCGAATTCTCGCACACCCGGCCGGGCGACCCGGGAGGGCTGAAGGGGTTCACCCGGAACAGGTCAATCATGGGTGCGGTTCCGATACCGCAGCCGCCACAATCGACCAGCTTCTGCTGGTTCCATTGCCGCCCGCGAATCTTGGGCAGGCCGGCCCGAACCCCCAGGCCCTGATTTGCACGCCGAAACATACTCGGCAATCCGTTGCCATTGCTCGTTTGTAAGGTCCATGATTCATAGAGCGGACCGCCGATTGAGACAACTTTGAGGCTTTGGGATAGGTTCTAGACTGGTTCGCCTCCTTTCCTGCATTGGCGGCGCGCTTGCGGTCTCCTCCACCAGCGTCACACGTAGTGGCGGCACGTACCTTGAATCTCCCTTCTTGATTCGACGGCCCTGATTGGGCTTGGCCCGACCTTCCTGCAAAGGGTTGGCTCGTAGCGCCGTGCAAATCGGGCCGAACCAGGTGGCCAGCCGATAGAGATCAGTTTGGGGTCCTTTCCTACGAGTTCGTCCCGTCTGATGTCTGAGATGGATGGCAAAGGGCTCCATCAGATCGGCCACTGGGGTCTGCGTCGGTCCACTGTCCTGCCCCAGCAGTCGGTCATGTTCCCACTTCTTCAGAATCTGCCGGGCGATGCCATGATTCGACGTCCGCGTGGACCACTCTCGGCGCTTCCCGGCCACGTGGTAAACGATGTGCCAGTTTCGACTATTGTTCGGTTTGCGTAGATACGCCACGATCACTCCGTAGGGCCATGCCCTGGCTGGCAGCCCCACCGCGATCATGATGTCCATCCTGATCACGGAATCGTGGCAGTTTGGCCAGATTCAGCGCATAGAAAAGGGGCTTGCATTAACGCAAGCCCCTGTCAGGTAAGAATTAGCGGGGGCAGGACTCGAACCTGCGACCTCCGGGTTATGAGCCCGACGAGCTGCCAACTGCTCTACCCCGCAGCCATTTGCAAGGGGGGGAGGCTACCTGTGGCGGTTGGGGCTGTCAAGGCGGCTGGGTCGGTTGGAGGCAGTGGGATTCGGGACGGAGTGAGCGGAACTGTCATGAACGTGCCTTGGTGGTGGATGGGGAGGCGTCCTTGCCCTGGTTGGGGGCGCCGGTACGATAGCCAGCCCGTGGATGCGGTTGGGTTTGGAAAGGGATCGGCGGCTTTATGGCGTGCCTGGTGGACAGGTTGGAGCAACGCGGCTTTGTCGCCCAGCTCACCGATGGCGATGGGCTGAGGGCGTTGCTGGGCAAGGGGAAGGTGGCGGTGTATGCCGGGTTTGACCCCTCGGCCTCGAGCCTGCACTGCGGGAACCTGGTGCCCATCATGGGGTTGGCCCATTTCCAGCGGGCGGGCCATGTGCCGATCATCGTGGTCGGCGGGGCCACCGGCATGGTCGGCGACCCCAGCGGGAAATCGGACGAGCGCAACCTGCTGACCGTCGAGCAGGTCGAAGCCAACTCGGCCGCGATCGGCAGACAGTTGGGCCGGTTTCTCAGCTTCGAGGGCGAGGCTTCGGCCGTCATGGTCAACAACGCCGACTGGATTGGCCGATTCAGCTATCTGGAATGGCTGCGCGACGTGGGCAAGCACTTCTCGGTCAACGCCATGATGGCCAAGGACTCGGTTCGCAGCCGGCTTGAGGACCGCGAGCAGGGCATCAGCTATACGGAATTTAGCTACATGCTGCTGCAGGCGTATGACTTCCTGCACCTGTGCCGCGTGCACGACTGCCGGGTGCAGGTGGGGGGCAACGATCAGTGGGGCAACATCACGGCCGGGATCGACCTGATCCGGCGGCTGACGGGCAAGCAGGCCTACGGCATGACCTTTCCGCTGTTGACCACGGCTTCGGGTGAAAAATTCGGCAAGACGGCTGAGGGTGCGGTTTGGCTGGATGCCGAGCGCACCAGCGTCTGGGATTTTTATCAGTACTGGATTCGGACCGACGATCGGGACGTGATCCGCAATCTTTACCTGTTTACCTTCTTGTCGGCCGAGGAAATCGCCGAGTTAGAAGGGCGCCTGCGGGAAGCTCCGCAAGAGCGGGCCGCCCAAAGAGCCCTGGCCCGGGAAGTGACCGCGATCGTCCACGGTCAAGAGCAGGCCGACGCCATGGAGCAAGGGGCCCAGCTACTTTACAAACAGGAACTCAAGGACCTGACTGACGAGCAACTCCAAATGCTGTTCGCCGACGCCCCCACCCACGAAATCCCCCGCGATCGACTGTCGGCTGGGATCCCCATCGTGGAGCTGCTGGCTGAGACCCGGTTGGTGCCCAGCAAGTCCGAAGCCCGCCGCCGTCTCCAATCAGGCGGCATCTACGTGAACAATCAGCCGGTCACCGACCGCTTTGTGGCAGACGAGGGCGCTTTGGCGTCGCCCCATGCGGTGGTCCTGCGCAGCGGCAAGAAGAACTACCTGGTCGTCCAGGTGGTGTGATGCCCCCGCCCCGCGGGTTCAGGGTTTTGGCCGGTTTCGACCGATACTATCGATGAGCCCCGGCCCGGCGTCGCCCGACCCCAGGGCTTGGCCTACGCGTTCGGTCCCGATGCCGCGTGGAGTGGATGACGGTGGAACCGCTTCTACCCGCCCCTGCCGACCCAGTCCCGATCCAGACCGGCCCATCCCCGGCGGACGAAGCCGAGGCTTGTGCGCCGCTGACCCTGAGCAATGCCAAGGGGCGCACGCTTTTGCGGACCGACTGCACCCCCGTCCTTATTGGCCGACATCGGCGCTGCCACTTGTCGATCGACGACGACCGGGCGTCGAAAGCCCATGCGGCCCTGGCCTGCATCGACGGCCGGTGGTACGCCGCTGACCTGTTCAGCACCAACGGCACCTGCCTCAACGGTGCTCCGCTGGACGGCGTCCAGCCGCTTCGACCGGGCGACCGGATTCTTGTGGGCCATACCCATCTGCACGTGTCGTATACCGAACGGCCCGACCCACGCGAGGCATTGGAGGCCGCCGCCGCCGATCTTCAGAGGCAGCGGCAGCAGGTGGAGGCTTCTCGCGCGGACTTTTTTGCCCGTAGCCGGGATTTGGATGATCGGGCCAAGGGTTTGGATGAGCGTGAAGCCGGCGTTCAATGGCGCGAAGGTGAACTGGAACGCCGTGAAGGTGTATTCGTCGGCCGCGAAGACGGTCTGACCCGGCAATTGGCGGAGGTGGCTGAGCGGGAGAGGAGCGCGATTGAGTCGGAGTCCGACTTGCGAACCCGGCGGGCGGAGGTGGATCGGCGCGACGCCGAA
>JBHHVM010000347.1:0-4240 GCA_046754265.1 Phycisphaerae bacterium | reverse complement strand
GCCGACCAAATCAGACATTTGAGGTCTAAAACTCACAGCCCAATGCGCTTACACTGGTGGGCCAGACAGTGTTGAAACGGTCTGTCCTTGGCCGAGTATAAGCTTGCGGGCTGTTGGCCTTCGGCCGTGCGGGGCGCGGGCCGCTACTTCATTGGAGCCCGTTGTTTTGGGCATTGAGAATAACCAACGTACGGCTGTGGCGCCGGTTTTTGTCCGGTGCAGCCACCCCATACGCCGTTTGCATGAAAAAAGCATTTGCCAAAAGGAGATTCGTGATGCGTAGCAACAGGCTAATCAGTGGCCTGGCCGTCGGACTGTGCGCCGCCTGCGTTTGGGCGCAGGAGGCGCCCGATTCGGGTGGGCAGGACAACCTGGCCATTGCGGAGATGATGGCTGCGATGAGCGGCGGGATGAAAATGCCCGGCGCCGAGGGCAAGAGTGGCCTGCCGGACTTCAAGAAGGTCACCAAAGACATGGATAAGAAGGAGGGATTGTTCACGCTTTGGTCCTACCCCAAAGGGGCCAAGGGCAAAGACAGCGAAAAGCTGCTCTGCCAAATCCCATCGGGGTTGTTGGGCGAGAAGTTCATGCTCTCGACCAGCGTCTCGGGCGGGGGGTTCTTCACCGGCTTTCCGCTGGATGAGCGCGTGGTGCAGTGGGAGTTGCTCAACAAGCAGCTTCTGCTGGTCGAACCGCAGGCTGGGTACATCGCCAAGAAGGGCAAGGAAGTCAGCGACGTGGTGCGGCGGACGTATCCGGATCGGATTCGCGTGGCGGTTCCGCTGGTCACCAGATCACCGGGCGGCGACCCGGTCATCGACCTGGGCAAACTGCTCAAGAGCAGCTTCGCCGACATCGGCTGGATGACCGGCAGCTTCGGTCCGTTCGGCGGGTTTGGTGGGGGTGGGTCCATCAATGCGGGGCTGAGCAAATGGACCAAGAAAAAGTCGTTCCCGCAGAACGTCGAAATCGGCGTCGAGTTGGCGGTGGGCCGATCCAATCCGCCGGGCTCGTACGACAAGAAGATGATCCATTACAGCTTCTGGAGCCTGCCCAAGTCCGACTACACGCCGCGCGTGGCCGATGATCGCGTGGGCTATTTCATCACCACGAACCAGGACTGGGCCAAGCCCACCGACTCGCGCGAAATCTTCAACCGCTACATCGATCGCTGGCATCTGGTCAAGCGAGATGCCTCCCTGGCCCTGTGCGAGCCTAAGCAGCCCATCATTTACTACATCGAAAAGACCGTGCCGGTGCGATTCCGGGCTGCGGTGCGCGACGGCATCCTGGACTGGAACAAGGCCTTTGAGAAAGTCGGGTTCCTCAACGCCGTGGAGGTGCGACAGCAGACCGACGACAACGAATGGAAAGACCTGGACCCCGAAGACATGCGTTACAGCTTCTTCCGCTGGATCGTGACCGGGGCGGGTTTTGCCATGGGCCCACACCGGGCCAACCCCTTTACCGGTCAGATTTACGACGCCGACATCATCTTCGACGACTCGATGGTCCGGCACTATGAGCAGTCGGCCCGGCGCTACCTGCCGTCGGCCATCGCCGAAGCCAAGTTCGCGGATCCCGCCCTGGAGGCCTTTCTGGAGCGTTTTCCGCAGTGGCGACGACCGACCCGCGACTGGGAACGCTTCGATATGGACGACCATGCCGAGCGTCAGGCATTGCGGGCGGTGATGCGACACCGCATGGCCTTGCGAGGCTCGCATTGCTGCGAATACGCCGAGGGCATGAAGCACCAGGTGCAACTGGGCCATGCCATGTTGGCTGGCAAGTCCAGGGAAGTCACCGATCGGTTCCTGCACGACGTCATCAAGGAAGTCGTGGCCCACGAAGTGGGTCACACGCTGGGTCTGCGGCACAACTTCAAGGCCAGCTCTATCTGGACGGTCAAGGAACTGAAAGAGCGCATGGCGGATGGCCGGGCCACGACCGGCTCGGTGATGGACTACAACCCGGTGTTGTTCTTCAAGGATCAACCCGAGGGCCACTTCATCACCCCGACCATCGGGCCGTACGACTTCTGGGCCATCGAATACGGCTATCGTCCCTTCGACAGCAGCTATAAGCCCGAGGGCGACAAGAAAGATGGTGACGACAAGAAAGACGAAGGCGAGGACAAGGCCAAGCTGGCCGAGGCTTCCAAGACGGATGAGGGTGCCAATGCCGGCAACGGCCATCAGGTCAAACTGGATGATATCCCGGCTGAGGTGCTTGATAAGCTGCCGCCGGAAGTCAAAGAGATGATCGCCTCCGGCAAGATGGCCAGCATGATGCAAAGTGCCCCGGCCATGCCGGGCATGCCGGACAAGAAACCGTCCGGCTCGTCGTTCAAGGCCCCGCCTTCGGGCGAGGCGGGCATGCTCTTGAAGATCGCCTCCCGCTCGGCTGAGCCCGAGCTGGTTTACGCCACCGACGAGGACACCACCTTCCTGGCCCCGGATCCTCGCTCGAACCGGTTCGACAACAGCGCCAACCCGCTGGAGTGGGCCAAGACCCGTGCCCAACTGGTCGACAAGCGTATGAAGACCATCCTGGATTGGGGCGTGGACGACGCCGAGAGCTGGTATTTCCTGCGTCAGGCGTTCGGCAGCCTGATGTTCGAGAAGGCCCGGGTCCTGAACTTTGTTGGCCGATACATCGGCGGGCAGTATTTCAACCGCAGCCACCGCGGCGACAAGGACGCCAAGCCGCCCTTCGTGATCGTCGATACGCACAAGCAGCGCGAAGCGATGGCCTTCCTGGAAGAGAGCCTCTTTACCGACAAGTTCTTCGACGTGTCGTGTGATCTGCTCAACCACCTGGCCCCGTCGCGCTGGTGGCACCAGGGTTCGTCCGTCACGTTTACCATGGACTACCCCATTCGCCAGACGATCAGCGTCATGCAGTGGTACGTGCTGTTCGATCGGCTGTTCCCCAACAACCTGCGCCGAATCCACGACGCGGAGATGAAGACCGACGGGTCGGACAAGTTCACCGCGTCGGAGTACATCCAGCGGTTGAGCAAGTCCGTCTGGGCCGAGGCCACCAACGCCCGGCGGCTTTCCGGCGGCACCTGGACCGACAACAAGCCCTTCGTCTCGGATGTGCGGCGCAGCCTGCAGCGAGAGTACCTGGGCCTGGTCGAGCCGATGGTCCGCATGAAGCCCGGCGTGGTGTTGTCGCCCGACCTGCACGCCATGGTCAAGCATTCGCTGCAAAACCTGGCCAAGGATCTGGACAAAGTGGTCGCTGCCCACAAGGCGGACTTCGCCTCGCAGGCCCACTTGACCACGTGTAAGTCGCGTATCGAACGTATGTTGGCCCCCGAACTGGAGGAACAGGTGCCCATGAGGCGCGGGATGATGTTCGGCCAACCGGTGGCCCAGCAAAACTAGGGCGTCGCTATTTGAATGCGAGTGAGATTCGGCACGGGCAGGTGGGATTCCACCTGCCCGTGTTGCGTAGGGCTGCGTCGGCGGTGCGAGAATCCTGGTGCGAGAATCCTTTCTCGCACCTCGCCCGGGCCGGGATTCGTTCCCGCCGGACTGCGGGATGGGAATCCCGCAATGAGAAGGGGCGAGATGGGAATCTCGCCCCAGCGTGTGGAATCTCCGCCCCAGCGTGTGGAATCCCGGCCCAGCGTGTGGAATCCCGCGCCAGCTTCGGAGCCTACTGGCACATCTGACACAGGCCCTTCCAGAGTGCGGTCATGTGTTCGGGGGTCGTCATCGGTCCTGGGGCGATGCGGATTGTGCCGTCGGGGTAGGTGCCCAAGGCCCGGTGCGTCAGGGGGGCGCAGTGCAACCCTCCGCGCACGCAGATATCGAATGATTCATCCAACACGGCGGCTGCCTCTTCCGGTGAGTATCCGTTCAAGCGGATGGACAGCACGCCCACCCGCCGGCTGAGTGGGGCTGAGCCCACGGCCGTCATGGCGGGGTGGTCTTCGACTCGGCCCATCAGATCGGCCAACAGCGCCCGCTCGTGTGCCAGTGTGGCTGGGGGGTCCAGCGTCTTAAGGGCGGCCCCCAGCCCGACCAGGCCGACCGTGTTGGGCGTGCCGCCTTCCAACGCAAAGGGGAACTCGGCGGGCTGCACCGGCGTGGCTGAGTCCCCGCCCGTACCCCCTTCACGCCACGGGCCTACGGTCGCTCGCGATCCCACGTATAGCCCACCGGTCCCCGGTGGACCCAGCAGCGCCTTGTGCCCTGAAAACGCCAGCAAATCGATGCCCATGGCCTCG
>JBHHVM010000346.1:0-4243 GCA_046754265.1 Phycisphaerae bacterium | reverse complement strand
ATCACGCGATCGGCCGAGGTCATCACGGTCATGGTTCTGCTCTTCGGCGTGGGCAACATCCTGATCGACCTGGGTCGGCCCGATCGCATGTTGAACGTGGTCATGCACGGCCGACTGCAATCGCCGCTGTTGTGGGACGTGTGCAGTATTACCGTGTATCTAACCTGCTCGACGTTTTACCTGTATCTGCCGCTGATCCCCGACATCGCTATCTTGCGCGACTACACGCAAAAGCACCGCTGGCTCTATCGGATTTTGGCGCTGGGTTGGACGGGCACCCCGCGGCAGCTTCGGATTCTTGAGCGGCTCATCGGGGTCATGGCCATCATCGTGATCCCCGTGGCCATTTCCGTGCATACCGTGGTCAGCTATGTGTTCGCCATGACCATTCAGCCGATGTGGCACAGCGCCATCTTCGGCCCGTATTTTGTGGTCGGGGCCATCTTTTCGGGGATCGCCGCCTTGATCGTGGCTATGGCGGTCATCCGCTGGGTCTACAAGCTCGAGAACTATCTTCGGGCCGTACACTTCAACAACCTGGGCTTGCTGCTTCTGGTGATGGCCATGCTGTGGCTCTATTTCACCGTGGGCGAGTTTCTGACCACGTTTTACGGCGGTGAGCCCGCCCACATGGCCATCTTCTGGATGAAGTTCACCGGGCCTTACGCCGTGCATTTTTGGACCATGGTTCTCACCTGCTTCATCATCCCCTTCACCATTCTGTGCAACCGCCGCACCCGAACGGTCATGGGCACGGTGATCGCCTCGATTTCCGTAAACATCGGGATGTACCTGGAGCGCTTCATTATCGTGGTCCCGTCGCTGTCCCAGCCGCGTCTGCCGCACGCCGAATACGTTTACAGCCCGACATGGGTTGAGTGGTCCATCCTGGCGGGTTGTTTCGCGGCGTTCATTTTGTGCTACGTTTTGTTCACCAAGTTGTTCCCCATCGTGTCGATCTGGGAGGTCCAGGAAGGCCGGTCCAAGTCGATTGCCGAAGTCACCGAGCGCATCCGGGCGTACATACCCTTGCGTCAACGCGAAATCGCGCCGGCCTCGGCTGGCACAGGAGAATCATCATGGGATTCCCAATCGGCCGCACTGGGCGAAGCCGCGCCCACGGGTCGATCATCATGATCCGGCGCAGGCGAGCGGGTTGCCTGCCGGTGGTGGCGGGACTTGTGTTCCTGATGGCTGCGGGTCCAGCGCTCAGCCAGGAGGAACCTCTGGAATTGGGCGACGTCGTGCGCGGATGGCGCGTTTTTCATCAGAAGCGTTGCACCTACTGTCACGCGGTTTGGGGGCAGGGCGGTCAAATCGGCCCCGATCTGGGCCGCAGTTACGGCGGTCATCTTAGCGCTAACCAATTGGCCGGTGGCATGTGGAACCACGTGCCCCGTATGTTGGCGTTGATTAGGCAGCATCGACTGCCCGAGGTGACGCTGACCCGGTCGGAAATGGCCGACATTTTTTCTCTGCTCTATTTCGTCCGCTACCTGGACGAACCGGGGGATCCGCGGGAGGGCCGGCGCGTGCTGGATCAGAAACGCTGCGCCGACTGTCACGAAGAGGAACTCGAAGCCGGAGAAGAAGAGATCGGCCCTCGCCTGACTCAATGGTCCAGTTACGTCAACCCCATCGTCTGGGCCCAAATGATGTGGGAGCACAGCGCCGGCATGGAAAAGGCGATGAAGGATGCAAATATAGAGTGGCCCGAACTCGACGACGACGATTTGGCCAACATCATCGCGTTTATTCGATCGGTGGGCACATCGGGGAACAAAGTGTATCTGCGCCCGGGCTCGTCGGTCGCCGGACAACGGCTCTTCACCGAGCGAAAGTGCGCCGATTGTCATACGGGCGGCAGCCACGGGGCCGGCAAGGGTCCCGACCTGGCCCGCATCGAGCTGCCCCGGTCGCTGTCGGCGCTGGCCAGCCGCATGTGGAACCATTTGCCGGCCATGCGGAAGGTGATGAGCGAGCAGAATGTGGACGCGAACTCGCTGACGGCGCAGGATATGGCGGACATTATTGCTTATTTGTTCGCCAGGCAGTATGAGGGTGAGCCGGGCAACGTGGCCCGAGGCAAGGAAGTCTTCGAGCAGAAGCGCTGTGCCGATTGCCATTTGCTCACCGCGCCGGAGACGGGGGCCGCCGAGATGTCCTCCCCGGTGGCCATGGGTCATGCCATCTGGCAGCACGGCGCGAAAATGGCCGACGACATGGCCCAGGCCGGTATCCCCTGGCCCACGTTCGAGGGCACGCAGATGGCCGACCTGATCGCGTACATCAAGTCAGTCGGTCAAGTGAGTCTTCGCCCGAAAGCCCTGCCGAACGTCAAGACGGGTGCCCAGGAGGGCGGTGAGTCGCCGTGAGACGAACACAATTGGTATGGCGGGTTCGCGGTTTTGGAACAGGAGAAGCAGGCATGTCAAGGTGGATGATCTGGTGCGTGGGAATCGGGGCGTTCGGAGTGGCACTCAATTTCGGGGCAGCCCGTGCGGCTGCAGGCCCGGACGGCAAAGGCGCCCAGTATGTCGGCACCAAGACGTGCAAGAAATGCCACTACGACGTTTGGGAAAGTTGGGCCAAGACCAAAATGGCCGGCTGCTTCGAGGTGCTCAGACCCGACTCCGAATTGAAAGCGAGCAAAAAGACGGGCCTGACCGACGCATGGATCGAGGAGATCAAGGCCAACAAGCCCAAAGGCGATCCCAAGGTTGATCCAGCCAAGGACTATACCCGCGATGAAGCGTGCCTCAAGTGCCACACGACGGGGTACGGTGAAACCGGCGGCTACGCCATTCCCGACCCGAAGAACAAGAAAGCCAAGCGTAAGGCGAAAAAAAGCCTGGGCACTGGCAGCCAGGAAGACGATGCACGCCTGCGGCAACTCAGGAAGAAAGTCAAGGTTGGCCGCGGTGTGACTGCTGGGGATGAAAAGTCTTTGATGATCTTGGAGGGGCGCGCTAAGGCTGATCCGTCGAAATGGAAGGCTGGCGATGGGGTTGGTTACTACGCAGGCGCAGCTACTTCGACGAAACCTGGGTCGCAGATTAACCGGGGATTCCGGGTAGTGTCGGTTGACCCCAAGACGAAGACGGCGGTTGTGCGGCAAGTGGCTGATACGGGGTTGACTGCGACAGGCGGGGACCGGGACAGGATTGGCGATACTACTGTTCATGTGGCTAATTTGGTGCGGGATAAGAAGTATACTGCGCCTCGTGGGGTGGGGGCGAAGCCAGAGAAACCGAGTGGGCGGAAAGAGCCGTGGGAAATGACATTCTCGGAAGTTTGGAGCCGTCATCTGCAAGAAGAGACAGGCCCCATAAATGATCGCATAGAAACGATTGAGAAAAAGCTCAAGGACATTGATCCTTTTAATCCTGGTGACTTTGGACCGCGCAGGCTGGATATCATAAAACTCTCTCCCAGAACCGACAAACAGAGAAAGCTTATCGCCGAGCTAAACAAACTGCAAAAGGAACGACACTCCAAGCGCTCTTACGAAGTACAGTTGGCGATGGCAACCAAACATAGCAAAGCCATTGAGGAAGCAATCGCTGCAGGCAAACCGATTTCCGCCGATGTGCTTGCGGAACATCAAGAATATATGGGTCTCGGAGAAAAGCCAGGGCCAAAGTCTGAGGCAAAGAAAGAGCTGTGGGAGATGACGAGGGAAGAGTACCGCGATGCAATATTAGCCAGAAGTCAATTTGAATTGGTCAACATGCCAGAGTGGCTTGAAGCACACAAGAAAGGTGTAGCAGATGCACTTGCCACAGGCAGACCAGTACCCGCCGAAGTATTGAAAGATTATCCTGATTTGGCGAAAGGTGCAAAGCCCGCAGCTCCCCCCGGTTCATCTTCAACGGCATCTGTTGGTACCGGATTGACCGATGCGGAGCGCGCGGAGATTCGGGAGACTTTGCCAGTTGGGGAAGCAAGTCCGCTCGAGGCGCCGAATCGGACGCTGAAGCCGCCGACCGAGACTTTTGGCATTGATCTGATGGAAGCCAGCCGAGCACTTCGCGCCACGGCGCGATACAAGAAGCTGCGCATGTTCACGCTGGGCATGTTCCGGCCTCGGGGCGCACGGTCTAAGATCGAGATGCAGGATATTCGATGGACGACTACGATGGCGCACGAGTTGGGGCATGCGGTTGATTACCGACTCAACGGCGACCACTTTCCGCGCTCTATCAAGGCCAGATTTCCGGGACCCGTCGATCGCCCGGAACGC
>JBHHVM010000345.1:0-4258 GCA_046754265.1 Phycisphaerae bacterium | reverse complement strand
CAGGTGTTAAAGGCGGTCAAGGCCTGAGGAAGTTCCCCCAGGCTTTCCAGGCACCGGCCCCGGTAGTAGTTGGGTCCAAATGCCTGGGGGGTTATGCGCACGGCGCGTTCCAGGGCGGGCTTGGCCTTCTCGGGTGCTCCTCGTTCAAAGAGCAGGTGCCCGAGTCGGTACGAGGCTTTTTTGTGTGTCGGGTCAAGCCGGGTCACTTCTTGAAAGGCGCTCAGGGCCCGATCGATATCCCCCGTTCCCCGAAGGGCCAGCCCCAAGTTGAACCAGGCTGGAACCAGGTCGGGGCGAAGGGCTGTGGCACGCTCCAATGCCGGCACCGCTTCGGCGTATAATTTCTGGCGATGCAGGGCGGTGCCCAAGGTCCACCACGCCAACGCATCGTTGGGTCGAAGAGACAAGGCGCGTTCCGCGTCGGTTCTCATGCGGCTGAAATCCTTAAGCCGGTACGCTCGCTCCTTCCTGGCCATGATCGCCCCAAAATGGGCTGGGTCGCGACGAAGCACTTCGTTTAACAACTCCATGGCTTCCCCGTCGTCGGGCGACACCAGGGCCCGGAGGTAATAATCCTGGGTGGAATCGAGTTTTTGACGCTTTCGGGCCTGCTCGGCGTATGACTTGGACAGGCCTGGATCCGATCGGGCGGTTATCTCAGCCAGGGCTATGAACACCGCTGCCTCGTCCGGTCTCTCGGCGCTGAGTGCGAGCAAGTCCTTATAGGCTTGGTCGTCGTGGCCCCCGTCGCGCTGGGCCCTGATGTGAATGAGTCTGGCTTCGACGTTATGGGGGTCGTTCTGTAAGGTGGCGGCGGCAAGCCGTGCGGCCTTGGTGTAGTTGCCTTCATGAAGGTACAAGGTGGCCTCATAAAGTTGGGAACTCAATTCGGCTCTTCGGGTGCGCCCATAGAGTGTCCAGACCACAGTCGCCGAGGCCAGGACGACGAAAATGACGCCCAGCGTCATGAGGCAGGCGGCGCGATGCCGGGCGATGGTTTTCTGCAGGACGTACCAGAGGCTGTCGCGCCTGGCCTCGATGGGCTCATCAGCCAGGTAGTGGTCGATGTCGCGGGCCAGCTCTCCGGCGCTTTGGTAGCGCCGCTCGCGATTCTTGGCCAGGGCCTTGAGGACCACCGTCTGGATTTCATCGTCGATGGGGCACTGCCCGGGCCTGAGGCGCTTTTGGCTTCGCTGAGTGACGCCCGAGCCGCTCTTCCAGCGACGGCTGGGCGGGCTGGGTGCGGTTTCGGTAATATGCCTGAGCACGTCGACCATCTGCCCCACCACCGGGTACGGGTATTGGCCGGTCAGTAGCTCATATAGGATGACGCCGAGGGCATAGACGTCGGTGCGAATGTCAATCTCATCGGGATTCCCCCGGGCCTGCTCCGGAGACATGTAGGGTAGGGTTCCGATGATTTGCCCGGTGGTCGACACCAGGGTCTCGTCGGGACCGCCGACCATCTTGGCCAACCCGAAATCGAGCACCTTGGGTACGCCCTCGGTATTGACCAGAATGTTGGACGGCTTGAGATCTCGATGGATGACGCCCTTCTGGTGGGCGTAGGTCACAGCCTGGCACACGGTGGCGAAGACCCTCAGGGCTTCCTCCAATGAGAGCGCCTTCTGGCGGACATACCGGTGCAGGGGCACTCCGCGAACGTAATCCATCACAAAGAACTGCCGTCCGTCGGAAGTCTGCCCGGAGTGAAATATGGAGATGATGTTGGGATGTTTCAGGCTGGCTACCAGTTCGATTTCCCGCTCGAATCGCCGGCGGGCCCTGGGGGTGGCCAACGGTCCTGCCAACAGAACCTTGATGGCCACTTTTCGTTTCGTGGAGGTTTGAATCGCCTGATAGACCACTCCCTGGCCCCCGCGGTGCAACTCGCGGACGGTTTCGTAGCCCTCGAATGCAGGCCCGCCTTCGTCCTCGGGTGCCTCGGTGGGTGGCCCGCTGAGGGCTGTGGGTGTGGTTTGAGCGGCGGCATTCAAATCCGAAGCCACCTCCGCAAGATAGGCTTGGTTCTTGCGGTGTTGCTCGAGTGCTTCTTGGCAGCGGGCACACCCTTTGACGTGGGCGTGCAGTGGGTTCCGTTCGGCGGGGTCAAGCGAGCCCCGGCCCAGACGATCCAAGTCTTCTGGAGAAAGGCATTCTGCCATGGGATATCAACCCCGTGGGTAGGCCAAGCGGTCGCCAGCCCGTTCGCCCACCCGCTCTGAGGCCTGTGCCGCCCAGCTTGAGGTTAGTCTATCAGGTGTCGAAGTGATTGTCGTGTTCGATGTCGGTCGGACGGGCGTCGCACAGGGTCATAGGTTGGCTCAGACCAGGATTTGTCCGATCTGCCAGCCAGGCCGACTTAGGAGAACGTTGATTCGGTTGGCAATTGACAGGCGGCGGTCGGATTCGAACCGACGAATAACGGATTTGCAATCCGCCCCCTTAGTCCACTTGGGCACGCCGCCGAGGTTATGGGCCTGGCAGGATTTTTCCGGCTGGGCCCGTTTCGTTTCTTGGGCCTCCCATCCCGACGGCGACACCGATTGCCGATCGGCTTCCGGTCGTCAAACCGGGTGGGTTGGCCGGTCCACCGCGCCCCGGTGGGGTTGGCCGGGGGGATGCGGAGCCGGACAGTATAGCCCGGCTGGCGGCGCCGACAAGGCCTGTCCGGGCAGTCAAACGTGGCGATTGGGCCACGGTTGGTCGGGGGCACTGGTTGGGGCGCTACCTTGCCAACGGTGGAGGACTGGTCTATCGTGAAGGTGCGGAACACGCCAACAACCCGGGGTGAAGCGACCCCGGCCCGCCGGCGTTTGGTATGCCCCACGGTTGTGCTCCCTGGCGGAGTGGACACCTTGCCACGAGACCTGCGATTCTTGGTTTTGGGACTGGGCTTGGCCCTTTTCTGCACCGGCTGTCCTGCGGGGTGGTCGTGGCGGGATTTCGATGCAGATAAACGCCTGGACCTTTCCGAGGACTCGGAGCCCGGGATCGAGGGCCGTAACCAGGCGGTGTATCAGAACAGCATCGCCGAAATGGCCTGGTTTGAGGGCCTACGGCGCATGCGGGTGCAGGGCTACGGCGTGGTGGTGGGCTTGGGGAAGGGGGGATCGACGGTCTGCCCCCGTGAAATCCGAAGTCGCCTGCTTGAGGAGCTTTACAAGCGACCGGCGTTCGAGGCCCTGCGGTTCAACAAGGAGGGGTTTACGCCCGAACGGCTGATCGACGATCCGGGTACAGCCGTGGTGCAGGTGCAGGGCGAGATTCCGGCGGCGGCGGTGACGGGCACCCGGTTTGATGTATCGGTGTCAGCCATTCCCGGAGACGAGACCACGTCGCTACGGGGCGGCCGACTGGTCGCCTGTGATTTGCACATCTATCGGATGTTGAGCCCCCAGGCGGGGTTGATGGGCAAAACGCTGGCCCACGCCCAGGGCCCGTTGTTTATGAATCCGTTTTCCGATCGGCCTGGGGCGGCCACCCGCTCGGTGAGCCGGGTGGGGACCATCGTCGGCGGGGGGAGGGCGGCAACCAATCGCCGTATCCGGCTGGCTTTGTTCAAGCCCTCGTACACCACAGCCAAGCGCATTGCGTCCCGGATCAACGCCCGATTTCCCGCCCAAGAAAAAGTGGCTGATGCGGTGTCGCCGTCCTATGTGAAGCTGGTGGTGCCGGCTGCCTATGCCGATGACGCCCGGCACTTTCTGGAAGTGATTCAGCACCTCTATCTCAAGCAGAACGCCGGCTTCGCCACGCGGCAGACGCGATTGCTGGCCGATCTGATCACCAAGGCGGGTGCCCCGCAGGAGGACATCGCCCTGGCCTGGGAAGGGCTGGGACGAACCGTGCTGCCCACGATCGGCAAGCTGTATGCCCACGACGATCCGTATGTTCGTTACTTCGCCGCGTTGGCGGGGCTTCGGTTGGACGATCCGGTGGCCGTAACGCACATCGCCGAACATGCGGCCGACGCTCGCAGCCCGTTGCGGTTCCAGGCTGTTGAAGCTCTGGGTGCCGCCCGCGAGGTGTTTCGGGCTGAGGCACCGCTGCTGCAACTGATCGATCACGATGACCCGCTGATGCGGGTGGCGGCCTACGAGGCCCTGCTGAAACGGGAGTCGTCAGCCATTCATAGCCGTTGGCTGGGGCATGACAATTTTGCGCTGGATGTGTTGCCGTCCACAAGGCTGCCCCTCGTTTATGCCAAGCGCACCGGATCCCGGCGCATTGCCTTGCTGGGGGGCCCGATTCGCTG
>JBHHVM010000344.1:0-4272 GCA_046754265.1 Phycisphaerae bacterium | reverse complement strand
TGGATGAGACGGGCGTGCTGATCGATTTTGTGGAGGCCAGGCAAGCCCTGGACGGGGTTGTGGCGCTGCTGGATCACAGCGATCTGAACGCGTCGGCGGTTCTGGCGGGCGCGAATCCATCGGCTGAGCACGTCGCCCGGGCGATCGGGCAACACCTGGCCGGCAGAATAAAGCGTCCTGAATTGCTGGAAAGCGTCAGCGTGGAGGAGGAGCCGGGCTGCTGGGCGACGTTTCTTGTGCCCGGGCGTAAGTAGATATCAAGCCGCTCGCGTTTGGTTGACGATGAAAAACGCGGTTCATAGAATGCGCTGCGGCGATGCTGCCGAAACGGGTAAGATGGCTCGATGTCCATTTCCTGCCAAAACTGCAAACAATCTCCTGCTACGGTCCACGTGACCGATATCGTTCCACCGCACGGTGAGAAGAGGGAACGCCACCTTTGCGAAGCCTGTGCCGAGCAGGAGGGCATCACCATGAAGCAGCACGAGCCCATCAACACCATCCTGGCGAAGTTCGTGCAGCAAAAGGCGGGGGTGGCCGTCAAAGAGGCCGCCAAGTTGACCTGCCCCAAATGCGGGGTCAGCTTCCGCGAGTTTCGGGCCCAGGGCCAGTTGGGGTGCCCGCACGATTACCAGGTTTTTGGCAAGTATTTGGGGTCCATTGTGGAACGGGCCCAGGGTGGGGCCACCCATCACGTGGGCAAGGTGCCAGCCCGGCTGGGCCCGGTGACCGAACCCGAGCCGGACTTACGCAAGCTGCAGCGGCTGCTCAGTGATGCGGTGGAGCGCGAAGACTACGAGAAAGCAGCCGGTTTGCGCGACCAGATCAAGGTGCTTCGATCCCATGGAGATTAACGACCTGACTCGGCGCAGCGCAGCTTGGCTGCGCGGTGAAGGCCCCATGGCCGACGTCGTGATCTCTTCGCGTATTCGCCTGGCCCGCAACTTGGACAACCACCTGTTTCTTTCTCGGGCGGACGAATCCGAGCAGCGGAAGATCTTCCGAGCTTTGACAGATTGTGTCACTGACGGAAGCCTTGGCGACGATGCCCTGGTGGTCAGCATGGAGGAGATCGACGAGCTGGACCGCCACCTGTTGGTAGAGCGCCATTTGATCAGCCGGCACCACGCCGATGGGCAGGGTTGCCGGGGGGCGGTGATCTCGGCCGACGAGGGTGGCGCCTTGATGATCAACGAGGAAGACCATCTGCGCATGCAGGTGCTGTCCAGCGGCCTGCAATTGGACACGCTGTGGCAGCAGATCGACGACATGGACAACGCGGTCGAGAGCCGTGTGTCCTACGCCTTTGACAAGCGCTTCGGCTATCTGACCGCCTGCCCCACCAACGTCGGGACGGGTATTCGCGTTTCGGTGATGTTGCACCTGCCGGCGCTGAAAATGACCAACGAGCTGGAGAAGGTGCTGCGTGCCGCCCAGGACATGCATCTGGCGGTCCGGGGGCTATACGGCGAAGGCACCGAAGCGATCGGGGATTTCTTTCAGGTCTCCAACCAGACGACACTGGGCAAAAGCGAAACGGAGATAATCGAAGAATTCGGTCAGCAGATCATCCCCCAGATCATCGAATACGAACTGGCGTCTCGAAAAGTCCTGGCGGCCGAGCGGGTCTATCAGCTCGACGATCGCATCTGGCGGGCCTATGGCATTTTGGTCAACGCCCGCACCATCGGCACGGAAGAGGCCCTCTTCTTACTCTCGCACGTCCGGCTGGGGGTTCAGATGCAGCGTTTCAAGGAAGTGTCGCTCCAGACGCTGAACGAGCTGTTCCTGCTGGTGCAACGAGCCCACTTGCAGAAGCTCAACGGCGGGCCGATGGAGCCCGAGCAACGGGCCATCGCGCGGGCCGAACTGCTGCGCGAGCGTATGGCGGGCGGGCATTAGACGAACTCATTTCCGGCGGGCTTTTGGCAAACATAATTTACCCACGGTCCAACCTGTGGAACGCCACAGCGGTTCATGCACTATTCGGCAAGAGCCCGGTTGCGGGCCTGGCCTCCAAAGGCCCACAGCAGAACCAAGGCTGCGGTCATGCCGGTCAAGTCGGCCAACCAGTCCCCCAATTCGCAGGCTCGGCCCAGGCTGGGGATGGCTTGCAAGAGTTCGTCCAGGGCTGCGTAGACGGCGTAGATGAGCCACCACCGGCCCAGCCAGCGCCGATTCAGACGACAGCCCCTGCGCCGGGCTGACCATCCCCCCAGGCAAGCCAGCACAAAGTAGGCCCCCGCGTGTACCACCTTGTCGCCGATGCGGGCGGTCAACTCGGCGCCGGGCGGTTTGGGCAGGTGCATGATGACGAACAGACCTAACCAATAGACCCGCCAGGTCCAGGTTATCATCCCAGCTAACCGGTCTCCGGAAGGCTTGGGTTGATTGGCTTGGTCAGGCAACGGAGGGGACCGAATTGGGTTCGACGGGATTCACATCCTCGGTGGCCGGTGCTTCGGCTGGTGCGGCCCGTACGGGCGGGCTTGTTGGGGTGACTTGAGTTGGCACTGCCGAATCTGCGTCGTCCGTCTGTTTGACCGTCTCTACCGTTTCTGCTCCCGTCGCTTGCGCTCTGGGCTCTATTGGGGTGGATTTGGGGTCGAGCTCTTGTTTGGCGGCGTCGGTCATGCTAAGGACTTCGCGGGCCAGGGCGGCGTAATCGGCCGCCCCGCGCGAGCGGGGGGCGTACTCGAAGATGGTTTGGCCGTGGCCTGGTGCCTCGGCCAGTTTGATATTGCGGCGGATGATCGTGTCGAAGACGCAAGCTCGGCTCCAGACCACGTCTTGACCGCGCGAGCCGTCCAGGAAACCGTGGATGTCATCGACGATCTCGCCGGCCAGCCGGGTGCCCGCTTCGAACAGGCACATAATGATGCCGCTGAGCCGCAGGCGGGCATTGATGCGGGTCTGCACCAGGGCGATGGTCTCCAACAACTTGGCCAAACCTTGCAAGGCCAGGAAGTGCGGCTGCAAGGGAATGAACACTTCGTCGACGGCGGACAGGGCGTTGAGCGTCAAGATGTTCAGCGACGGCGGGCAGTCGATCAACAGGTAGTCGAAGCGGTCGGCAATTCGGGTGAGGGCATCGCGAAGCACGACCTCTCGGCCCACGACGCTGATCAATTCGGTTTCGGCGGCGACCAGGTCGGTGTGGGCGGGCAACAGCCAGAGACCCGGACGGGCTTCGATGAGCGCGTCAGTGACGGCTGTGGACTTGATGAGCACTTCATAGGCGCCGGCTTCGACGGAACCCGGGTCCACGCCGAGGTTTAAGGTCAGGTGAGCTTGCGGGTCCAGATCGATGAGCAGGACGCGTTGTTGAGCGATGGCCAGGGCAACGCCCAGGCTGGCGGTGGTGGTGGTCTTGCCGACTCCGCCTTTTTGATTGATGACCGCGATGCGTCTCATCGGTCCTCCTTTACCGATCCGGGAGCCACGGAGTCCGGTCAGAAAGGACGGCATCCTGCCGTCATGACGCAGTGGTTGTGGTACCGATTCCATTATACCCCAATAGCGTGGGGGCGATAGTAGGAATTGACCAAATGACGGCCGTCGTGTGCATGCCCGGTACGAGGGCCCGGATGTTTTTTTGCAGAAAACACGTAGCAGGGGCTTGACTTGGGGGCCTGTGTCCTATAAATTGGCCTACGGTGAGAGAGAGGGAAGCACGCTTGTTAGTTCGTTGTTTCCCCCTCCAGAAAATCTGATCTTTTGGGAGAGAGAGCAGTAGACTGCTGTGCCCGGCTTGACGCCGGCCACGGTTGGCGGCGGTATGCCTAGCCGTGCCGTCGTCAAGTTCGGGCAGCAGCATCTACGACAACCCAATCGACCTTTGGTTCATCTCACCTGAGAACGTGGACGTTCTCCGTGGCTGCGAGAGTTTGGTTATGGCCTCGGCAGCCCGGCGATCGGCCGAGTTGGCACCAAAAGGGAGAAAAACCGCCCGCGGGCGGCGCTGCTTACCCCGCCCGGGCGATTACGAACTTCAACCTCCTCATTGCAACCTTTCAAGCGGCGAAACGGCATCGCTGATCGAGCCCCGGTTGGCGATGCCGTTTCGTGCGCGTTGAAGGGATTGGCCGGTGCGGCTACTCTTTGGGGTATGGTGCTGATCATCGATAACTATGACTCGTTCACCTACAATCTGGTTCAGCGGCTGGGGGAGATCAACGCCGATTGGCCCATCGAAGTGATTCGCAACGATGCGATCACCGTGGAGCAGATTGAAGCCAAAAAGCCGACGCGAATCATCATTTCGCCGGGGCC
>JBHHVM010000343.1:0-4283 GCA_046754265.1 Phycisphaerae bacterium | reverse complement strand
GAGAATTTCAACCGCTTCGAAGTTCAGACCCGCGATGGCCGAACCTTGATTTCGCGGGCCATCACGGTCCAGGGGCCTCCCGCAGTAGTGGATAGCTTGGTCGCCGGCCGAACTCCGCTGGCCGGGCGGGTGGTTCTGACCGGCGACTTGGTCGCCCAGAGCGGCCAACTCGTCGAGCTAAAGCCGGTTTTCGACCTGCCGCCCAACGTCCGCCTGGCCGCTCCAGTCCAGCCGGTGGAGCTACGCCTGGTGCCCCGGACTGCCTCGGCGGGGCCATAGGGGCCGGTGCAGGGGCTCGTGGGGGAAGGCAAAAAAGTGCCTGAAAAGCGCTTGACCCGCGGGCCGGATTTGCTATTCTATCCGGCGCGGTGACTATACGCGTCGGGATACACCCGTTCCCATTCCGAACACGGCAGTTAAGCCGGCGCGGCCGAGGGTAGTCGAAAGGCGAGATTAGGTGATTGCCGCATTCTTTTTTCACCCGCTCTTTGGGCGGGTGATTTTTTTGCGCGCATCTTCAGGTGTGCCATCGCGGCATGTGCCGGATAGGCAAGTGCGTTCGGTTGCCAAGCGTCATCATGCCCAACATAATGGCATTGGGACCGGGCCTATGGGTGACACGAGCGGTGACGCTGACGGCGGGCAAGCAACTGGGACCTTATGAGATCGTAGCCCCCATCGGTGCGGGTGGGATGGGGGAGGTCTATCGGGCCCGGGACACGAAGCTGGACCGAGACGTCGCCATCAAGGTTCTGCCCCAGCGGCTTAGCCGAGACCAAGAGTCCCTTTCTCGTTTCGAACGGGAAGCCAAGGCCGTCGCTGCCCTTTCACATCCCAATATCCTGGCCATCCACGATTTTGGCGTGGATCGGGGCATCACCTATCTGGTCATGGAGCTGCTGGACGGCGAGACCCTTCGGGAATGCCTGCGGCGTTCGGCTCTCCCCTGGCGAAAAGCGATCGAGATTGGAATCTCTCTGGCTGATGGCCTCGCCTCCGCCCACGAAAAGGGCATTATCCACCGCGACCTCAAACCAGAGAACATCTATCTGACCGCCGACGGGGTCGTGAAGATCCTCGACTTCGGCTTGGCCAGGAGTTACCAGCCGGTCTCTTCGGACGACCACACCGTGACGCTGGATACCAAGCCCGGTACGGTCATGGGAACAGTCAACTACATGTCGCCCGAGCAGATTCTGGGCAAGCCGCTCGATGCCCGGACGGACATTTTTTCCTTTGGGTGCGTCCTCTATGAGATGATCACCGGAAAACGGGCTTTTACCGGCGATTCGTCTCCCGAGACGATGACGGCCATTCTGAAGAACCAACCTCCCGCACCGGCCGAGACCGGTGTGACCACTCGCCTGGACCTGGACCAGGTCATTTCACGCTGCCTGGAAAAAAATCCGCAGCAGCGTTTTCACTCCGCCTTGGACCTGGCCTTTACGCTTCGAAACATCTTGGGCGCTACCGGGCAAACGCCGTCGGTTGCAGGTCAAGGCCCGGCACGAACGCGCACATGGTTATTCTTGCTGGTGGTCCCGTTGCTGTTCATCGTCGCGGGCTTTGCCTACCTGTTTAACAAACGAGACCAGGCTCCATTGGACGACGCCTCCATCACTTCCGTCGCCGTCCTGCCTCTGGAGAATCTTTCGGGCGAATCAGACCAAGAATACTTCGCCGATGGGATGACCGAAGCGTTGATTACGGACTTGGCCGGGATCAGCGCTCTGCGTGTCACTTCACCCACCTCGGTGTGGCAGTACAAGGGCTCGCGTTTGCCGTTGTCGCAGATCGCTCGCGAACTCAACGGTGTCGATGCGTTCATCGCCGGGTCCGTGCTGCGGGCCGGCAGTCGAATCCGCATCACGGTGCGCCTGATCGAGGTGGACCGTGATAGCGTGCTTTGGACCGAAAGCTACGAGCGAGAGATGAGCGACATTCTGTCGATGCAGTCCGACGTCGCCCGAAAGATCGCGGCCGAGATTCGAGTCGAAGTGACACCCGCCGAGCATGCCCTGCTCGCCGGCGCTCGGACGGTCAATCCCGAGGCTCACGACGCCTACCTGATGGGTTTGTCGTTCGTGCGTCGCGGGACCAAGCAAGCCTGCCGCACCGCGCTTCGGCTTTTCGATGACGCCATAAGCATCGATCCCGACTTCGCCCTGGCCTACGCCGCCAAAGCCGACGCCTATAGCACGCTGTCGGGCTTTCATGTACCGCCGAACGAGACTCAACCCCAAGCCAAGGCGGCTGCGCTGGAGGCGTTGGCCCGGGACGAGTACCTTGCAGAAGCCCACGTGGCCCTTGGCAACTATCGGTTGGAATATGAATGGAACTTCGCGGGCGCCGAGGAATCGTTTTTAAGGGCCGTGGAGCTTAATCCCAGCCTCACGGACGCTCGACTGGGGTACGCCAATTACCTCGTGGCCATGAAGCGGGGCGACGAGGCCCTGGACCAGTTGGATCTGATTCAAGAACTCGACCCGGCCGCCCTGTACACCTTCGAGAACTACGGAGGCGCTTTGTTTATGACGCACAATTACCTTCGCACCATCCGCGACTGCCGCGCAGCCCTGGAGGTCGATACAGAATTCTGGCCTGCGCACATGTGGCTGGGCTGGGCCCTGGCCCAGGTGGGCGAGTACTCCGAGTCCATCGAGCATCTTCGCCAGGCCTGGAAGCTCAACGACGAGAGCACGCTCATCGCCGCGTCACTTGGCGGCATCCTGGCCAACGCCGGCCAAAGTCAGGAGGCCAGGGAGATACTCGCCGACTTGAAAAAGACGGAGGATGAAAACTACGTCTGCCCCTACGAATTGGCCACCATTTCCATCGGCCTGGGAGATCACGACGAAGCCTTTGCCGAGATGCATCGGGCCTGCGACGGTCGTGCGGCATGCATGCCCTGGCTACAGGTGGACCCCCGTCTCGATCCTCTGCGCTCCGACCCCAGGTTCGATGAAGTCCTGGTCTGCGTTGGATTCGAACCCGCCGGACAACTCCTCGAAGCCACCGAATCGCCCGCCGGCAAGCCGGTCTCTAACGAATGAAAAACCCGATAGCGCTGTCCCGCCCGCGCGCGGATCTACCCATACGACCAGCTTTGGCCGGGTTCCATGACCTTGACTTCCACGCCGGTCGGTTGAAAGGCTGAGGCATCCGGCAGGAGCATGGGGAACGTGCCGAAGTGTATGGGGATGGCCACCTTCGGTTTGATCATCTCGGCCGCCCGGTTGGCCAGGTCGGGGCCCATGGTGAAACGGTCGCCTGTCGGGATCATGGCGATGTCGGGCCGATAGATCTCACCGATGAGTTTCATATCGCCGAACAGGCCCGTATCGCCACAGTGATAGAGCGTGACACTCCCGATGTTGACCACCAACCCACAGGGCATGCCCATGTATTGGCCCTTGTAGGACGAGGAGTGGAACGCATGGGTCAACGCCACCCATCCGAACTCGGTGTCGATTCTTCCGCCGGGGTTGGCTGGCTCCAGTTTCTTGACGCCTTGATTGCCCAGGAAACTGGTGATCTCAAAGGCGGCGATGACCGTGGCATCGTTGGCTTGGGCGATGGCCAGCGTGTCTCCAAAATGGTCCTCGTGGCCGTGCGTCAGGGCGATGTAGTTGCACCGAACGTCGCCCGGTTTGTGCTTGGCCAGCGGATTACCCGTCAAAAAGGGATCGATGACCAGGGAATGCTCGCCGCTGCTCAGCACGAACCCGGAATGCCCCAGAAAAGTAACGGTCACGGACATGATACGACTCCCAATAAGGGGTTCCAACAAGACCGGGCAGACAGACCGGTTGACAGGACACTACCGGATAGGGCGCGTCCTGGGTCCCACACAGGTTCTGTCAGAGGTCCTTACCCGGGCAAGGGTAGCGGCCCGCTGCCCAGGTCGGGCTTGGCGTCGGGGTCGGCGGAGATCGGACGGGCCTGGCCCACCGAATCGGACTTGGGCGTCTGGGCATCGTCCAGCAAATCGCCGACCGACGGTTTATCCAGCGTTTCCCCCCGGATCAGGGCGTTGATCTCGTCGCCGGTGATGGTCTCGTATTTCATCAAGGCCTCTTTGATGGCCTCGATCTGCTCTTTGTGTTCGCTCACGATCCGATGGGCCTGGCGGTAGGCGTTCTCGATGATCTTTTGCACTTCTTCGTCGATGGCTTTGGAGGTTTCCTCCGAATAGTCGCGGTTGCCCGGTAGGTCCATCCACATGTTCTGGCGCTGTTCTTCGGCATAGGCGACAAAGCCCAAACGCTCATTCATGCCCCACT
>JBHHVM010000342.1:0-4283 GCA_046754265.1 Phycisphaerae bacterium | reverse complement strand
TGCCCGTCGTGCTGGGCGCCGGCGTCTACGCCATCGCCCGCTTCAATCCGTCGGCTGCGCTGCAAGCGGTTCACGAGCAACGTATCTCCATTATGATGGCCATTCCCACCATGTACGCCGCCATGCTCCGCTGCAAGTCTGCCCCGGATGACGCCCTCAAATCCATCTACCTGGCCATGAGCGGGGGCGAACCCCTGCCTGTCACCGTGGCTGAGGGTTTCGAGCAGCGATTCGGTGTCAAGCTCTTGCAAGGCTACGGCCTGACCGAGACCGCGCCGGTCCTTTCGCTCTGCGCCCCACACGCCTTTCGGGATGGTTCGGTCGGCCGGCTGATTCCGGGCGTCGATTGCCGCATTGTGGACGAATCCAGCCAAGAGCTGCCCTGCGGCGCCGACGGAGAAATCCAAGTCAAAGGCCCCGGGGTCATGAAGGGCTACCACAACCACCCCCAAGAGACAGCCCAGGTCATCGACCCGGACGGCTGGTTTCGCACCGGCGACATAGGCCGGCTCGATGAGGACGGCTACCTGTACATCACCGGTCGCAAAAAAGAGATGATGATCGTCGGCGGCGAAAACGTCGCCCCCGCAGAAATCGAAAACGTGCTGCTGCAGCACGACGCAGTGGCCCAGGCGGCGGTCATCGGCACCCCCGACTCCAGTCGCGGCGAAGTCCCCGTGGCTTTTGTCACCCTGCAAGAGGGTGCCGACCCCGACCGGGTTAACGACCACGCCCTGCGCACCTTCGCCCGACAACGCCTGGCCGGCTACAAAGTGCCCCGTCGGGTCGTCATCACCGATGACCTTCCCAAAGGCCCCACCGGAAAAGTCCTCAAGCGAAAACTGGCCGAGTTGATATAGATGGGAAACGACCGACGATGGTAAAGCGTATCAGACCAAAACTGCTGGGAATATCCGCTCTTGTACTCGTCATGGGCGCAGCGGGCTGTCAGTTCGGCCCGTCGGCCTTGACGGTGGGCAGCGCCCATTACAGCGACGCCGTCCGGATTGCCACGTCCGAGCAATTGCTTGTCAACCTGGTGCGCCTGCGCTACCGAGACCTCTCCATATTCCTCGGGGTCAGCAACATTTCGACCCAGTTTCAGTTTAACTCGTCGGCAGGCATCGACGGTAGCATCGTCGAGAACGTCAATGCCGGAAAAGCCAAGACCCCCGACACACTGGGCCTGTCCGGTAGCGTCGCGTATTCCGAAAAACCCACCATCACTTTTTCGATTCTCGGCGGCGAGGCGTTTCAGAAACGCATGCTGTCGCCGCTCAAGGTCGGAGCCATCTCACTATTGGCCGAGTCGGGATGGCGGGCTGACCGCGTGCTTCGACTGACCGTCGAGGAACTCAACGGAATGAAAAACGCACCCGGCGCGTCGGGCCCAACCCCCTCCCGGACGCCGGCCTATCGCGACTTCCTGGAGTTCACCGAGCTGCTAAGAGAACTGCACGAGGACGGCCTGATCAACTTCGAATACGAAACGCGAGAAAAGTCCATATCCAGCCCGCTACCCGCAGCCCAGGTCAAAGGCGCCGACGTGGTGACCGCCGCCAAGGTGGGTATCGAGTTCCAAGCCACCGACGACGGCCAACACCTGGGGCTGGTGGCCCGGAAACGCGTGCTGGTCATGCGCTTTGCCCCGCAGGACACCGAGCCCCCGAAGGTCGCCCGGTTTCGCGAACTGGCCCGGCTCAAGCCCGGACAGATGCGTTTCGACATTGTCGCCCTTGAACACAGCGAGATGGATCCCTTCAAACCCCAACAGCGCGTCGGAGACATCGCCGTCGATACGCGCTCCCTGATGGGTGTGCTGTACTACCTGGCAAATGGCGTCAAACCACCCCCCGCCCACTTGGAGGCGGGCCTGGTCACCACCACCGTCGATGCCCTGAACCATCCCTTCGACTGGTCCAACGTGCTCGACGGCCTGTTCCAGGTGCATTCGAGCGTTCGCCGGCCCAGCCACGCCGCCGTGGCCGTGCGTCACCGGGGCTACTGGTTCTATATCTTGGATAGCGACGAATCGTCCAAGTCAACCTTCACCCTGCTCTCACAGTTGTTCGCCCTGCAGGCAAGCGACGTGGATGAAGTCAAGCCCCTGCTGACGCTTCCGGTCGGCAACTGATGCCACCAGGTGTGATGGGAAAGGTCGGACCTATTGTGGACCTACACGCTAGGTGTCGAACAAGCTTTGCTGGTCCGGGCTTTCGTGGGTCGCCCGGACGGTCACATCGTCGATTTCATCGACGAACTCAGCCACGTCGCGAAACTTGCGAAACACGCTCATGAACCGGACGTACGCGATGGGGTTGAGCTGACCCAACCGGGCCGCCACGCATCTTCCAATCTGCTCGCTGGTCACCTCCCGCTCGTGGTCGCGGTAGATGTCACCCTCCACTTGATCCACCAACTGCTCCAGCGTCTCGTCGGTGATGTCCAACTTATAGCAGGCATGCTGTACCCCGCGGACGATCTTGTCCCGCCGATAAGGGACTCGGCCGCCGTTATTCTTGATCACCGTCAGCCGCAGCTCCGCTTCGATCCGCTCTTTCGTCGTGAAGCGTCGCCCGCAACTCTGGCACACGCGCCGGCGGCGGATGGCCGTCCCGCTCTCGGTCGTGCGCGAGTCGATCACCTTGTCTTGGCTCGGTTCTTTGCAGGACGGACAACGCATCAGCTTGGAAACTCGAACCCGGCGGTTGCCCGCGGGTTGCTCACTCGAATGGTTTCGACCGGATCGATGACACCGGACAGGACACAACATCCCCTATGTGGGACGATCTTCACCCTACGGGTCCATATCTGGGGTGTCAACAAAAAAGGCGCCGGCACTTGGACGAAGCCGCCCCGGCCCTTATCGTGGACCCGATGGCAGCAAGACTGATCAAAAAGCAAGTCGGCGGGATGGAGATCATCGGCTTCTCCGTCGCCGGGGTCGAGACCGTCGTCGCCGTCCCCGAGCTCAACGTTTGCTTCGACGCGGGCCGGGCCCCGACCGAGATCATCTCCATCGACAACCTCTGCCTGACCCACGGGCATATGGACCACGCGGCTGGGTTGGCCTACTACCTCTCCCAGCGAGGGTTCATCGGCACCTCGCCGGGCCGCATCATCGTGCCCAGGCCCTTGGCTCAACCGGTCCAGGCGCTCATGGCCGTTTGGGCCGACATCGAGGGACACCACTCCGCCGGGCAGATTCTCGCCGTCGAACCCGGCCAAGACGTGACCCTGCGCCGCAACCTGCTGGTCCGCCCCTTCGCCGTCGATCACGGGGCAGCCGCCCTGGGCTATTCGGTGATCGAGGTCCGCCACAAACTCAAACCCGAATACCGCGACCTCAACGGCCCGCAACTGGTTGAGCTCAAGAAAAAGGGCGTCGAGATTCAGGAGTATCTGCAAGTGCCTTTGGTCGCCTACTGCGGCGACACCGCTTTGGGCGCCTTTCTGGACGACCCCATGGTCCGCGACGCCCGCGTCCTGGTCGTCGAATGCACCTTCTACGACGCCGACCACGTTACCCGGGCCCGGGCCGGGCGCCATATTCACGTGCGCGACTTGCCCGAGCTGATGCGCCGCGTCAAAAGCCCCGACGTGTTGTTGACCCACGTGTCCCAACGCACCGACCTGCGCGTGGCCATGCGACTGGCCGCCGAGGTGCTCCCCCCGGACGATCACGCCCGCATTACCTTCCTGATGGATAGGCCGGCTCGCCCGCGCAGACCGCACGCCGCCGTCGATCGCCCAGCCGCAACCTCCGGAAAGTGACATAAATCTGTCACAGAACCCAGCGAGCCGCGAACTTAAGTTCGCGCGGACCGAGTAATCTGAGGTTGTGGGAAAAGTTCTACGGGCCGGGCTCTCCATCGCCACCCTGTTTCTCAGTGGGCGCCTTGCCCAACGCAGCCACCAGTTGTTGGGCCAGCCGGTTGGTCGGATCAATCTCCAGCACCGCCCGAAACACCTGAATCGCTTGGTCGTTCAGGCCGCGACGGGCCAAGGCCACGCCCAGATTCAACCGGGCCCCGATGTGTCCAGGCTCAAGCCGGACCGCCTCCCGCAGAACCACGAGTGCACGATCGGCGCGTCCCAGCGATAGATAGGTTTTCCCCAGGTTGCGATAGGCCGATGCCATTTCCGGGGCCAATTCCACCGCCCGCTCGAAATGGCCGACCGCCCCGGCCAAATCCTTGCGCTTGGCTAGCAATGCCCCCAAGTCGTTGTGCGTGACCGCAGACGCCTCATCCAGCGACAGCGCAGCCTCAAAGTGCCCCACT
>JBHHVM010000341.1:0-4289 GCA_046754265.1 Phycisphaerae bacterium | reverse complement strand
CGCGAGCCGGGCCTTCTCCGCCGGGGAGCGGGACGCGGCCGCCCTCACCGCCCTGGCCGTTGCCAACCTCAGCCGCGCTGAGCTATGCTGTCGCAACTTGCTGGACCGCTACCCCGATTCCGACCGGGCCAAAGACGCCCGGCACATGCTCGATTCCATCAACGCCGCCCGGCCCCAACGCCACCCATGAGCCCAAAACCCTATCAATTCAAAGTGTCCAATGACGCCATGTTCGTCGAGAACAGCTATGTCGTGTACCGCACCGACGACGCCCCCTGCTGGATTATCGACCCGGGTCTGCCGCCCCAAGGCGACGAGATCATCGACTTTATACAAACCCACCGTCTCAAACCCCAAGCCTGCATCCTCACCCACGCACACGGCGATCACATCGCCGGCGTCGATCAGGTCCGGGACGCCCTGGGCCCCATGCCCTTGTACCTGGCCCAGGTCGAATGGCCCATGCTTTCCGACCCCCGAAAAAACCTCTCTGCCGAACTCGGCCTGGATTTCACCGTGTCCACCGACGACCTGCACGATTTGCCCGAGGGACTCGAATTGACACTCGACGGCGGCACCTGGAAAGTACTGGACACCGCCGGCCATTCACCCGGCGGGCGTAGCCTCTACTGCGCCGCTGAAAACGTCGTCATCGTCGGCGACGCCCTGTTTGCCGGCAGCGTGGGACGCGTGGACTTCGACCACAGCGACGGGGAATTGCTCATCAACAACATTCGCCAAAAACTCATGACCCTGCCCGACCAGACCGTGGCCATGTCCGGACACGGACACGACACCACCATAGGCCACGAGCGGGCCACCAACCCCTTCATCCTCAACGGCCTGTGACCCAATCCGACACTCCACCCGACCATCTGAACACCACGGCGGTCATCATCCCCGCCCTCAACGAAGCCCCCAATCTGCTGCAACTGCTCCCCCAACTGGCTCCACTAAACCTCGGCCAAGTCATCGTGGCCGACAACGGGTCCACCGACGACACCCCAACCATCGCCCGACAACACCGAGCCACCCTGGTCACCGAACCTCGCCGTGGATACGGGGCTGCCTGCTACGCCGGCATGGAACACCTCAACCCCAACATCGATATCATCGCCTTCCTCGACGCCGACCTGTCCGACGACCCCGCCGGGCTGCCTCAATTGGTCCGCCCCATCCGCGACGACGAAAAAGACCTGGTCTTGGGGGCCCGCCTGCCGCACCTCCGCCAACCCGGCTCCATGACCTTCACCCAGCGCTTCGGCACCGGCCTGGCCGTGAAACTCGTCCGCCTCGGCTGGGGGTTTCGTTTCGCCGATATGGGCCCCTTTCGCGCCGTCCGCCGAACCGCCTTGGAAGCCATCGGCATGAAAGACCGGGCCTACGGCTGGACCCTCGAAATGCAGATACGCGCCGTCGAACTGGGCCTGCGCATTTCCGAAATCCCCGTCCCCTACCGCTGCCGACCCGGTCAAACCAAAAGCAAAATCAGCGGAACCCTGACCGGCAGCCTAAAAGCCGGCTACTGGATCCTCTCAACCTGCGCCCGCTACTGGTGGACCAAGAACTCCCGAACCTCCCAGAGGTCACCGGCGCAAAGAAACAATTGAACCACAGAGGCACAGAGACACAGAGCGTCTCTTCAAGACCGGCAAACATAAGCATCGAGGACACAAGAAAAAGGGGCCGCGCAGCCACCGTTCATCGCAGTTCGTCTATCTACTTTTCCTCTGTGCCTCTGTGTCTCTGTGGTAAAGCCTGCAGTTTAATGTCGTTGCCTCGTTGCCTTGTTGCCTCGTTCCCTAGTTGCCTCGCCGTCTCACCCGATACACACACCGATCCCCGTCACAAAGCAAGTGCTCCACCCGCTCCACCTCAACGTCAGGCCCCAAGCACTGCCGGAACACCTCCAACTCCGCGCCGCACAACCCGGTACAGGCCTTGGCCGCCTCGCAGATCGGACAATGGTGCTCGATGAGCAAATAACAGCCCGGCCGTTCCCGCACCACCTGGGCCATGTACCCCTCAGCCGTCCGCCGCTGGGCCAACGACTCGACCCGCTTTCTTAACGATGCCCGCGGCGAGGGCATGACTTGCCGGTATTCGGTCACCTGCTTGGCTGCCCGAATCTGCACCAACCGGTCCAACCCCTTCTCCCCGAACGCCTGCCGGGCCGCCTGAATCAATCCCACCGTCAGCTCCGCGTGCCGCTCCGGAAACACCGCCGCCGCCGACTCGCTGAGCGACCAGATCAACGACGGTCGGCCACGCCCCGCCGGACGGGCCGACGCCTGACACACCAACCCCCGCTCCTCCAAGCCCAGCAAGTGCTGCCGCACCGCCACGTCGGTCAACCCTAGCTCGCCGGCCAGCGTGGCCGCATTGGCCGGGCCTGCCGTCTTGAGCCGCTCCAGCAGCCGCCGCTTGGTCTCGCTCATCCGACCGTCCATGCCCTGATCCTATTGCACAAGCTGACAATTTTCCAAATAAATACATTTGCAAATTAACCGGCAGGGGGTATATAAATAATAGGACACTTATTAAAAAGGAGGCCGTCATGTTTCTCGAACACGTCAACCTCACCGTCGCCGACCTGGACCGCTCCATCGACTTCTACAGCCGCCTCTTCGGCTGGCGCCTCCGCTGGAAGGGCGCCGCCAGCAGCGGCAGACCCGCCGCCCACCTGGGCGACGATCGTTATTACCTGGCCCTCTTCGAAACCCCCCAGAACGGGACCGCTTCGCGCGACATGGAACGGCTGGGCATCAACCACTTCGGCTTCGTGGTCGACGACTTGGACGACCTGAAATCCAGGCTGGCCCAGTTGGGCATCGACCCCCACCATCAGGACGACTACGATCCCGGGCGCCGCCTCTACTTCCTGGACCCCGACGGCATCGAAGTGGAATTGGTAGAATACGAACCCGCAACCGCCTAGCAACCGATTCACGGCAACCCGAAAGCAAGCGCGTCCGGTAGTTTAGCGGCGACCCGAAGGGGAGCGCGACCGGTCGTATCATCCGGACCTCCGCCAATTGGAGCAACCAAGAATGAACCCACTCATCCTATCCTGCAGTCTATCCCCCACCAGCCACAGCGCCATCCTGGCCCGGCACCTCGAATCCGCCTTGGTCGCTCGGGGACACAGCGTGACCTTCATCGACCTCCGCGACCTGGACCTGCCCTTCTGCGACGCGACCACCTGCTACGGGCACCCCAAAGTCATCGAACTCCAGCAGACTATTTCAACCGCCGACGCCGTGACCCTCGCCACCCCCATCTACAACTACGATGTCGGCGGCGCCACCCGCAACCTCATCGCCCTCACCGGCCAATCCTGGAACGGCAAACTGGTCGGCTTCCTCTGCGCCGCCGGCGGCCAAAACTCCTACATGTCCGTCATGGGCCTGGCCAACTCGCTCATGCTGGACTTCCGCTGCCTCATCGTGCCCCGCTTCGTCTACGCCGCCAAAAGCGCCTTCACCGACGGCCAACTCACCGACCCGCAAATCACCGCCCGCCTGGACGACCTAGCCGTCGAACTGCAACGCCTGGCCGGCGTCTAAACCCGTCCTTCAAGACGGGCAATACCAACCATCCCGCACCTGTCACTAGGCCCGTCCTTCAGGACGGGTAAAACGAACCCATCCCCACCCCTCCATGCCGCTTTAGCGGCATTCCCTGCCCTACCCGCGCCGCCAGCCCCCTGACGAAAGTCAAATATCCACGCCAGGACGTCTGTTTCCCCAGCCCGCCAAATAGGGTAGCATCATCCCCGGCCTGGGGACCGGCGCGACCTCTGCCGCCCGGTTCGTAAACGAACACGACCTCAAAGAAAGGGAGCACCAAATCATGCGCGGCACTATCTACAATCGACTCGGCGGATCGGCCATTCTCTCCCTGGCCTTCCTGGGGGCTTGCACCGTGCCCACCGGCGGAGGCGGCACCGGCCAAATCGTCGCCGACTTCGAATTCAACGACGGCCAAGGCCTGGAGTTTGACGTCGTCGCCGGGCAAGATTCCGACATCGCCGTCCGCAACGGCAGCTTCACCCTCCAAGGCCCCGGCGGCAACCCGGTCACCGTCGGCGGCGGCTCCATCCAACTTCAACCCGAAGCCGTAAGCGTGACCGTCAACGGCTCGACCGAAAAAGCCGCCCTCACCTTCCAGGCCGGCGAACCCTTAAACGTCACCGTCTGGGTCGCCCCTCCCGGAGGCGCCGACGCCGATTTCTGCGCCAGTGGCGATCAATACGGGCCCTTCACCGTCGCCCTCGACGAGAACTTCAT
>JBHHVM010000340.1:0-4304 GCA_046754265.1 Phycisphaerae bacterium | reverse complement strand
CCAATGTCCACGCCCACCGCGAATTGACTGCCCATCAATGTCTCCGCGAAGACGGCACCCACGCACCGTCGTGGGCGGGCCCGTCACCGGCGGACCCACCGCATGCGGAGGCACGGACCCAAACGGGCGCTGCCGGCTAACATCCATTGCCCCCTCAGGGCCAATCTGTCCACGATACGACCCGCGAGCAGGCGAGTCAACGACAACCCCACCTGACCCCGTTCGTTGAGAAGATCACCTAATCGCCATGGAGGAGTCGATCCAGCGCGCCCCGCCAAAAGGCAATCTTGTCTCTCGGCGCGGGCTCCCGGACAACGCCCTCACACCAACCGATCAGTCGCCCACGACGACAACCAAAGGCCATCAGGCGGCTCCAGCCCGTCGCAAAAGCCTCGCCAACGGCACCAATGGGTCCCAACACGAAGGCGTCCCTCCTTACCAGTCGTTCGATTTTGGGCGATATTCCTGGCTTGATCTGCTATACTCGTGTCTGCCAAGTTGAAGACGACTTTTCCGGGGCTTGGAGGGTTTTTTGGTCATTTATCGGACTATGCCTTGGCGCCACCAACGACATCTTGAAAGAACGCGCAGCCTTCTTACCCTCATAACCCTGATCGGCTTGGCCGGATGTGCGCGACCTCAACAGTCTCGCCGCACGCCTCAGCAGTTCAGCGTCGAGAGTTTCCGCTGGTCGAGCCCCATTGACTCGGGCCAAGTCGTGCAGGTGATCAACCATTACGGGAACATCCGTTTCCGATCCTCCGACGACGGGTTGCTCGAAATCTCGGCCATGATCCAGAAGCTCGACCCCCAGGCCGGCGACGTGCATGTAAACACCCATGAACACGCCGACGGCGCGATCATCCGCGTCGGACCGCCATCGACACCCAGCACACCGGCAGGCTGGTTTCACGGGCGGGTTGACGTCACCGTCCTGGTGCCACCTGGTGTCTCCATTAGCGCCCACACGCTCGAGGGCTTGATAGAAATCAAAGGCGTCACCGGCGACGTGGTGGCCACGAGCATCGGCGGTGACATCCACGCAGTTCGGCCCAGACACATCCAGGCCACAACTCGCCGTGGGCAGATCAACGTCGAGTTGGCCCAGATAGACCAGGATAGATTGCTTTCCCTGGAATCCGTCGAAAGCGACATCGCCGTCAGGATCGCCGAAAACAGCAGCCTGAGCATTCAAGCTCGAACGACCGGGGCGCTAATCGCCAGCTTCTCGGAGAAAACCGCCTCAGCCGTCCAGAAGAACAACGGCACGCTGCAAGCCACGCTACGCGATGGAGGCAGCATGCTGAACGTGGAGAGTCAAACTGGAAACATCGAAATTGTTAGCATTCAGAGGTGACCTGCCAACCGTACCGGTCCCGGCGCGCCGGGAGTGCGGGTCACCCAATCAGGTGCTATGGATCACACAAACGCCACAACGAGGGGAATCATGAAGCCGACAACCGTTCAGATACAGCTTGTAACCGTTTCCCGAAGCAGACTTTCATTGCGGTGCCTAGCGCGTACCATTCCGATACTTGCCCTGCTGCCGGGGACCGCCTTCGCCCAGGCCGACCGGTCCCAGGTCCAAACCATCCGAGGGGGCCAACTCGTCGGGCGCTATACGCCGACGGTCGTCAACATCGACCTGCGGGACCTGCCTTTGGCCCCGCAATGGCGGCCCGGCGATCCTATTAAAGAGATTCCCCGCCGGCACAATCCCGCTCCAGGACGACTCGTGCCCCCAGGGCCCCCCGCCAATCCCACCACTTGGCTGATCGATCCCTTGTTGGACCTCCAACGCATCGCCGTCCCCAGTCAACTGGCCCGCGTCTTTACCACGCCCACCCTCAATTTCTCGGGGCAGGGCTTCACCGGCGTAGCCCCTCCCGACACCGTCGGAGATATCGGCGTCAACTACTACATCCAGATGATCAACAGCGGCGGCGGATCCCAATTCACGATCTACGACAAGACCAACGGCAACATCGTCGCCGGCCCGACCACGCTCGATTCGCTCGGCTCGGGGGCCTGTGCCAACGGGCTCGGCGACCCCATCGTCCTCTTCGACCCCCTCGCCCAACGCTGGCTGCTCAGCGAGTTTTGCAACGGGAATTGCCTTTGCGTCTACATCTCCCAGACCGCCGACCCCATCGCAGGCGGCTGGTTCAATTACGAATTCGGCACACCGTTCTTCCCCGACTATCCCAAGTACGGCGTCTGGCCCGATGCCTATTACGTGGGCAGCAACGAGTCGTCACCGGCCGCTTATGCGCTGGAGCGCACTCAAATGCTCGCCGGTGGGGCTGCCGCCATGGTTCGCCTGACGGCCCCGAGCCTTTCGGCCTTCGGCTTCCAGAACCTCCTGCCCAGCGACCTCGATGGTTCGACGCCGCCTCCGGGAGGCTCGCCCAACTATCTGATTCGACACCGCGACGATGAGGCCCACAACCCCGGCTCCAACAACCCCAATCTCGATTTCCTGGAGATATGGGAGTTCAGCGTCGATTTCGCCACGCCCTCCAACTCCACCCTCACCGGGCCCTTCAACATTGGGATTTCCGAGATCGATTCAGAACTCTGCGGCTTCTCCTCTTTTTCCTGCTTCACCCAGCCCGGCGGCGGCTCACCCCTGGACCCCCTGCGCGAAGTGGCCATGTTCAGGCTTCAATACCGCAACTTTGGGACGCATGAAACGCTCGTCGGAAACCTGGTCACCGACGTGGATGGAACCGACCACGGGGGCGTTCGCTGGTTCGAGCTTAGAAAATCCCAAGCCAATCCTTCCTGGAGCCTCTTTCAGGAGGGAACCGTGGCCCCCGACGCCGACCATCGATGGATGGGCAGCATTGCCATGGATGATTCGGGCAACATGGCCCTGGGATACAGCGTGTCCGGCACCGGCACCAATCCCGGCATCCGCTACACCGGCCGACTGGCCACCGACCCAGCCAATACCATGCCCCAGCCGGAAGTCACCATCATCAACGGCGGTGGGCCCAGCTCCACCAACCGATGGGGCGACTACAGCTCCATGAACCTCGACCCGGTGGACGGCTGCACCTTCTGGTACACCAATGAATACGCAACCGCCAACGGTACTTGGGCCACGCAGATCGCCTCGTTCAGCTTCATTGCCTGCGGCTGTCCCTTCATCGACCCCGCATCCAACTTGGTCGCCACTGCCAACGGAGCCAATCGCATCGACCTGACCTGGACTGCCAGCCCCGCGCCAAACGTCACCAGTTACACGGTCTTGCGCAAGATCGGCCAATGCCCCACTGCCGCCGACGTACTCGTCGCCGGCCTGGCGGGAACCTCCTTCTCCGACACGACCGTTTCGGCGGGAAGCCAGTATTTCTACGAAGTCCTGGCCGTGGATGACACGGCTGGTTGCTCATCCGACCCCTCCAACTGCGCCAACGCCACAGCCACAGGCCTATGCACCCAACCGCCCGTGTTCGCCGGGTTGGCCAGTGTCACCAACGCACAGTCGGCCTCGTGCAGCTTGGTCCTATCCTGGAATGCTGCGACGACCAATTGCACGGCCAACGTTCTCTACAATATCTATCGCTCCACGACCGCCGGCTTGGTGCCCGGGCCGGGCACGCTACTGGCTGCTTGCGTCAGTGGGACGTCCTTCATCGATGCATCCGTCGCGTCCGGCATCGAATACTTCTACGTGGTGCGCGCCGAGGACGACTCGGGTGACGGGCCCGGGGGATGCGGAGGGAATGAAGACGGCAACCTCGTCGAACGGTCGGGCATACCCTCGGGACCGCCGACGGTGCAGTTCCAGGACGACATGGAAGCAGGTTCGGGCAACTGGAGCATCAGCACCGGCCCCAACGATGGGGGCGGCACGTCGCCGTGGTCGATCGTCAGCACCGACAGCCATTCTCCGATCAATTCGTTCTTCGTATTAGACGAAAACAGTGTCAAGGACCAGCTACTTGCCATGGCCGCCGCCGTCAGCATTCCTCCGGAAGGCGCCATGCTTGAGTTCTGGCATCGTTACGACACCGAGTCCACATACGATGGCGGTGTCCTGGAATACTCCCGCAATGGCGGGGCGAGCTGGCAGGACATTCTCAGCGGAAATCCCACCCGCTTTATTCAGGGCGGATACAACAGCACACTAGACACTGGTTTCAGCAATCCCCTGCCCGGCAGAAGCGCCTGGTCCGGCAGCAGCGGGGGCTTTGTGAAAACCTCCGTACTTCTGGCCGATTTCGCCGGACAAAACCTCCTGTTTCGCTGGCGGTTCGGCTGCGATAGCAGCGTATCAACAACGGGATGGTGGGTGG
>JBHHVM010000339.1:0-4326 GCA_046754265.1 Phycisphaerae bacterium | reverse complement strand
TGCCCCTGGGTGTCCAAAGCTTGCACGTCAGGCTGAGCGGCCAGATAGGCGGCCAGATCAGTCAGTCGAAATTCGTTGGCCACCGGAATGCCTCCGGGATCGCTGACGATTCCTTGGACGGCGGCAAATACCGTGGCCTGAAACGGAAAACCCAGGGCATCCAGGCCGGTCGTGGGGTTAATGACCCGGGCTGTGATGGTGGAGGACTGGATGGGATTGATCGTCGTTGGATCACCGGTTGCTGAGACCGTCACCACAGCCGATGCCGTCTGGCCCGCCACGGCTGATCCTGCGGGCGTGATCGTCACTGTTGGAAAGGCGAAGGTCTGAGCCGCCACGCCGCTGGTGACGGCGCCGGCCGAGAAAGTTGCTACAGCCGGGTTGGTGGATGACCCGCCGGAGACCGCGACGTTGAAAGTCGATCCGCCCATATTGGCGGTCAAGAGCCCAGGCCGACCGACGGTTTGGGCCAAGACGTCAAAGGACTGCTCGGCGTCTATGGCCACACCCAACTCGGGCGGGGAGGTTGTCAGTATGGCCCGACCGGGGGTTGGGTAGAAGGGTCCGTTGTTTCGAACCAGTTGGTACGCGTTGACGGCGTCGGCCACGGGGTCGTCGGGCAGGAGTGTTTCGGTTGTCTTGGACACATCGATGAATCGTCGGGCATATCCACCCCCCAAGCTCCGCGTCTGCCGGGCGTTGTCGCCCTCGTCGATCTGCGGGACCAGTAGGCTGAACGCGCCACCGAAAGGAAGGACTGCCAGCAGGTCCAGTTCGGTATTGCCGGGGCTGACCGCGAACGGTTGGCACAAGACATCGAAATCGGTGTGATCGTTCCCGGCCAAGCCGTCAAGCAGGGCCGTGGTGAATAGCACCGTGCCGGTAGCCAGGCTTGGATTCGCGTTTGTGGTGGTGCCCGGGGGCACGTTGGCGGTATCTTTGTCGTCGAACAACTGCACGTAGCCCGGATCGTCGCGGTTGACCAGCAGAAAGGCGCCGGCTCCGTTCTGGTAGATGCCGCTGCTCGCTTCATTGGGCATGTGAATCAGGGATTCTGCAGTCAGTGTTGGAAAGTTGGCGGTGCCCCCTCCGCCGGGACCGGGGGCCGCCAGGAAATGATGGCCGTTGATGGCGACAAAGACGTAAGCGCCGCCGGTACTGGTGATTCCATCATTGACCAGGGCGACCCGCGATGTGGGTGTGCCGGCCAAACCGGTAGGGGGCGCGCCCACGTAATCGACCCAGCCCAGCACGACGATGCCGCTGGGGGGGCGCTGGATGGCACCGGGCGTGATGCCATTGCTCGGGTCAAGGTCAAACGTCGGCAGATCAAACCGATAGTTGACCAGCGTGTTGCCCGAACTGTTGGAATCGCCTTCCACCTCATAGAAGGTCAGGTTCAGCGCGTCTTTGTTCAAAGACAAGCTGAGGTCGGCTAGCGTGGGAAGGTACAGCTCGATGAACTCCTGATGGGCGTTGGTCAGGTCTCGTCCCACGGGTCCATCGTTCGCACCGGGGGGATTGTTGTAGACCTCGGTGATGATCGGGTGGTCCGGAAGCTGGGCCAGCCCGATGGCTGAACCGAAAGTCAATGCGCCCACCCAGATTCCCATCAGCTTGAAAGATATGTGCCTGTTCATTCTGTGTCCCTTGCTGTTTGCGTAGGGCGCGCCCTATTCCGTTGCGCGCCACCTTTATCAGGGAGTTTTGCCCGACTTTAGATCACGCAAGAGTCCAAAGCAGTCCAGCGTGATGCCCAAGTCCATGCGAAACCCGTCTTTCTGCGACCCGCGGGTGCATTGTAGGGCGGGCGTCCAACGCCTCGGCCAGAATTAGTTTTTTCTAATACTCATTGGGTCACAAAGATCCTTAGGTATTCTCAATGGCGTGGACGAAACGCGCACCAAGGACACGCCTTCGAGCGGTGGCCTTGGGTGGACCTCGAAAGGGGCCAACTTGCCCGTCGTCATTCATGCCGTAACCGGTCAGAGGCCGCCGGTTATCAGTGCAGCACTCTTGATAGAGGGTCGACATGAACGCGGCTGAATCAGCGCCCCGGGAATCAAAGGGGGTATCCAAGAAGGTTTTCGCCTACTGTCACGACAGCGTGGGCATCGGGCACCTGCGGCGGACATTAGCCATTTGCGAGCGGGTCGGTGAGCAGAATCCATCCGCGTCTTTTCTGATTGCGACCGGCACGCCCTATGTTTCGCTTTTCTCAACGGCTTCTCGGATTGATTGCATCAAACTGCCCGCACTGGCCAAGGGCACCAATGGAGTATACGACTGTAAGTACCTGTCCATGCCCGTTGACAGCATGATGCGCTGTCGCCAGACGCTGCTGCTGGACACCGTGGAGCACTATGCCCCCGATCTTGTACTGGTCGATAAAGCGCCGCTGGGAGTGCGGCGCGAGCTGGTCCCCGCCTTGAAATGGCTGCGCCAACACCGTCCGGATGTTCGCACCGTTTTCGGCATGCGCGACATCGAGGACTCTGCCGAAGCCACCATCGAGCAATGGCGCCGCGACGGCGTTTACGACGTGCTGGAGGAGTGCTACGACGAAATCTGGGTCTATGGCAGCCGGGATATCTTCAACACCGCCAAGGAATATCAGCTTCCAGACGGTGTGTGCCGCAAATTGCGTTACGTCGGCCATGTCACCCGGGGGCACTGCAATCACGCGGTCGAGCTGCGGCTGAATAGGCCCGAAGTGTTGGTGACCGTAGGTGGCGGGACCGACGGGGAATTCGTGCTCGAGGCTTACCTGGCCCGGGCGGCCGGGCGTGTGGCCAGTCTAGGAGGCCATTCGACGTTGGTGGGCGGTCCGGACCTACCGGCCGATGCGGCCAGGCGTTTGCGTCAGGTTGCCCGAGGGATGGACGGCGTCGATTGGACCGACTTTGCCGAGTGCATGAGTTGCCGCATCAGGAGCGCCGATCTGGTGGTGTCCATGGGCGGCTACAACACCATGTGTGAGATCGTGGGTCATGCCAAGCCCGCGGTGATTATCCCGCGGGTGCGACCGCGACTGGAACAAGCCATTCGAGCCCGGCTCTGGGCACTCCGGGCGGATCTAAACCCGTTGCTGCCGACGAACTTGACGCCCGAAAAACTGGCAGACCAAACCTTGGCCCGTTTGGAGCAAGGATCGTCCTTCGCGTCGCCCAAGCTGGACCTGGGTGGTCTTGACCGGGTGGCGGCGAGGTTTGCCGAGATTTGGAATCTGGAGGATTGTGGTGCGCATCCTGTATGTGTGCAGTGATTTCGGCATCGCTCCTTGCGGGACCAAAGGGGCGTCGATTCACCTTCGGGCGATCACCCGGGCGCTGGCCCAGGCCGGCCACGAGGTCGTTTTGCTGAGCCCCAAGCCGGGGCCGGACGGCGATCATCCCGCAGCCCGCCTGCTGCCGCCGGGCTGCCCGCCGGTGGACGGCTGCGGCAAGTTGCTCAAACGTTGGATGGTGGGCCGCGGTTTGGGCGATGCCGTCGCCAAAGAGCTTCGGCCGTTGCTTTACAACGCATGGGTTGAAGAGCCGGCCTACGAGGCCTTGTGCCAGGACCCTCCCGTTGTCGTCCTTGAACGTCTTTCCTTGTTCGGGCACGTGGGTCTGGACCTGGCCGATCGCCTTGGCTGTCCGTTGATCGTGGAAGTCAACGCGCTACTCACCGAAGAAGCCCGGGCGTTTCGTTCATTGGAAATGCGCGACCTAGCCCGGCGTATCGAGCGACGGGTGTTGGAACGGGCCGACGCCGTCATGGCCGTTTCGGCGCCATTGGCCAAGCGCATCGCCGGAAACGGCGTGCCCCAGCGCAAGGTCCACGTCGTGCCCAACGGAGTGGATCCATCCGTTTTTGAGACGGGCCGCGACCGGAAGCAGTGTCGCGCCGACCTGGGTCTGTCTGACGATCAGTTCGTGGTCGGCTTTGTGGGCAGCCTGAAACCCTGGCACGGTGTGACCGTCTTGTTGGACGCATTCGCACGGCTGCGGGCCCTCGACGGCTCGGCCCATTTGCTCGTGGTGGGCAGTGGACCGATGCAGGGTGAGTTGGAACAAATCATTCGGGCCCGACACCTGACCGAGGCGGTGACGTTGACCGGAGCGGTGGATCATCATCGAGTGGCTGGACTGATGGTGGCGATGGACGTGGCTACCGCCCCGTTCGTCGACTTGGAGGACTTCTATTTTTCGCCGATCAAGGTGTTCGAGTACATGGCGGCGGGCACCTGCGTGGCCGCTTCGGATCAGGCGTCTATCTCGATCGCACGGCCGCAGGCGCACCGGCTCGGGACGGTCCGGATCCTCATGATGGAGACATGATAAA
>JBHHVM010000338.1:0-4345 GCA_046754265.1 Phycisphaerae bacterium | reverse complement strand
GGAACTGTACCCCTCGTTTGAAGGACCTGCACCGGCCGAGCCCTACTCCACGGTGCATTTTGGTTCCTACGATCCCAACCTGCTGGGCGTGGCTGAAAACGTGGATGAATATAACCTCCGCGCCGAACAGCGGGCCATCGTCTTTGTCGATACCTTCTCGGCCTTTGGCGTGTTGGACCCCTCGCCCGAGGAAATCGCCCAAGCACTGGCCAACGTGACCAGCCATGAAATCGGGCACCTGCTGGGCCTATACCACACCCAGGACGCCAAGGGCGTCATGGACATCACGGCTTCGCTTCGGCAAATGATGGGCGACCAATTCTTCGGCCAGTCTCCGCTGCACCCCGAGGTGTTTGCGGTGGGCAACCAGGACGCTGTGCCGACACTGCTGGCCAACGTCGGCGGCGACGCGGCACTGGCCAAATCGGCGGCCCAGCTTGCCGCCTCGATGCGCTCCGCGTGGTACGACCAAGGTCAGGGTCGCTCAGCCCGAAGCCATTTGACGTTCGGGACGTGCCGGGAATGCCAGCGACATCGTATCGATCAATCGGATACGTATGCCAGTAGCGCACCATGATGACACGCCAAGGCGTGGAAACCGCACCGTCAGGACCCGGCGGCCGGCTCGGCCAGCAGGTTGACAGCCTCCGGGCTGGGTTGAATTCGACTCTGCGGTTCGGTGGCAGCCAGTGAGCTGATGCCCACGTAGAAACAGCCCAAGGCAAACAGCCCCAGGAACGGCAGGCCCAGGGTCAGCCACTGCGTCTGCACGCAAAGGGCTATACAGGCGGTCAGATAGATGGCCATGCCCAGTTCAACGAACGGTTGAATGCGGTGGCGCCGGCCTGATCGATATTGCTTGCGGAGCTTCCAGCCTCGACCCTCGACGTCGTCCACGCCGAATTTCGGCGTGCGGACAAACTCGCCGCCCTGGCCGGACAGGCCGGCCAGCGTCGCCCTGGCGTTGTTCAGCGACATGCCCACGCCCAACGCCATCAAAAACGGCAATAGGCATACGCTGTCAAACCAGGAACGGGAGAGCTCTCGCTGCGAGGCGACATAGAAGCTGCTGGCCCCCCCCGTGGCGATCAAGAACAAGGAGGCGTCCAACAGCAGCGTCCCGGCGGAAAAGGCGGTTCGTTGGCCGGCGGTGATCAACAGCACCGGAAGCAACAGCAGAATCAATGCCACCATGTACAGATGGACCGTGCAACTGGTCAAATGGAAGAAGGCCTCCCACTTGACCTTGAACGGCACGCGGGCTCGAAGCAGCGTCGGCAGCAGCTTGCGACAGGTTTGGGCACCGCCCTTGGCCCAGCGGTGCTGTTGGTCCTTGAAGGCAATGATGTCCGGCGGCAGCTCAGCCGGAGCGACCACGTCGGGCACGAAGATAAACTTCCAGCCCTGGAGTTGGGCCCGGTAGGAAAGGTCCAGGTCCTCGGTCAGGGTGTCGTGTTGCCAGCCGCCGGCATGGTGAATGCATCGGGCCCGCCATAGACCGGCCGTCCCGTTAAAGCTCATGAATCGCCCCGAGCGGTGCCGGGCCCCGTGCTCGATGACGAAATGCCCGTCCAGGAGCACGGCCTGTATCTTGGTCAGCAACGAGTGGGAGCGATTGATGTGTTCCCATCGTAACTGAACCATGCCCACCTGCGGATCGGCGAAATAACCGACCGACCGTCGAAGCACGTCAGCCGGTGGCACAAAGTCTGCGTCGAAAATGCAAATCAGCTCACCGTCGGCGCGGGTCAGGCCGTTCTCCAAGGCGCCGGCTTTGTATCCGCAGCGATTGTTCCGGTGAATGTATTGGACGTTGCAGCCCTGGCGTCGGCACTGATCGACGGTGTTCCTGGCGATCTGGACGGTGTCGTCGGTGGAGTCGTCCAGCACTTGGATCTGCAATCGGTCGGCGGGATAATCAAGGCGACAGGCTGCCTCGATGATCCGGCGGGCCACGTAGCGCTCGTTGTACATGGGCAACTGCACCGTCACGCGGGGTAACGGCTCGACCGGCCCGAGGGGCAGGGCCCGATTGCGGCGATGCTTGTGATAAAGATACACCAGTTGATATCGGTGCAGGGCATAGACACACAGCATGCCGAGCACCAGGATGTATGAACCGATCGCTACATGCGACAGACCGATAGGCGTCATGGATCAGCCAACCCCTGTCCTGCAAGACGGCCCCGTTGTCCGGGCCTGGCACAGCGGATTTAGACGTCTCGGAGTCGTCAGACAAACGGAGCGGGCGGGATTCGAACCCGCGGTACGGTTACCCGCACACACGCTTTCCAAGCGTGCTCCTTCAGCCACTCGGACACCGCTCCCGACGCGGCAGGCACATCGATGCATGACAGCCCCCCGGACGGTCGAACCTGCACCCCGAGCCGCCAGGATAAGTGCAGCCCTCCAGGGGGTCAACCGCATGCCCTGTGGTTTGGCCCGGTGACACCGGACACGGCATAGAGGCCCTGGCCTCCTCAATTGGTGGGCCCGATGATGACGTTGCAATTGAACCTGTCGAAACCATCCATGGCTACGGCTGGGGCAGAGTCGAACCCCGGGTCGTTGGTCAACCTTTTTGGGTTCGTTCCGTCGGCGTTCATGATGTAGATCTCGCTGTTGCCGTCCCGGTCCGAGGCAAAGAGAATCCGCTGGCCGTCAGCGGTGAAGGTTGGCTGGATGTTCTCCGACGACGTGACGGTCAGGCGGGTCTGATTGCTGCCGTCCCTGTCCATCACGTAAATCTCGCTGTTGCCGTCCCGGTCCGAGACAAACACGATCTTCTGGTCATCCGGGCTGAACTGCGGTGCGGTGTCTCTGGCGGGGTCGCTCGTGAGTGTTCGGACATTGGTTCCGTCCCGCTCCATGATCAGGATGTCATTCAAGTATTCGAATACGATCTCGCAGCCGTCGCTGGTTGAATCAGGGTGTCTGCTGTCCAAGGGCAGAAGCGACAACAAGACCTGGTTGGTCCCGTTGGGATCCATTTCGTAAATCTTAAAGTTTGTACTGTCGCGGTTGGCAGCAAACAGGATCTTGGAACCGCCGCCGCTGAAGGTCGGGCTCTCGTCGCCGCCGGCATGTCGCGTCAAACGAAACGGGTTCGATCCGTCGGCGTTCATGACGTAGATTTCGAAATTTCCGTCTCGGGCCGTCCGATAGGCGATCTGCCGGCCGTCCGGGCTCCAGGCGGGCTGCAATGCAATCGAATTGTCAAATGTCAAACGCGTTGGGTTGAGCCCGTCGATCGTCATGACGTAGATTTCGTTGTTCCCGGTTCGGTCGGAGTGGAAAGCGATCTCCAGAGGTTCGCACAAATCCCCTTGCCCGTCGCCATCGGCGTCCGCCTGACCGGGGTTGGCCACAACGGGACAGTTGTCACAGGCATCTCCGACGCCGTCACCGTCGGCATCGAGTTGATTCGCGTCCGAGGTGCCCGGGCACAGGTCGCACATATCGCCCACGCCGTCTCCATCCGCATCGGCCTGCATGAAGTTGGAGGTGCCGGGGCAGTTGTCACAGCCGTCGCCGATGTCGTCGCCGTCGGCGTCCTGTTGCGCGCCGTTCGCCAAGCTGGGACAGTTGTCCAGGCAATCGGGCACCGTGTCGGCATCGGTGTCCAGGTTGTTGTCCTGTCCGGGGCAAATGTCCACGCAGTTGGGAACGCCGTCGTTGTCGGTGTCCGTCTCGGATGCACCGCAGCCGCACTGCCCGGGTGACTCCTTGTTGACATCATTGGGGCACCCGTCACAGTCATTGACCAGGCCATCGCCGTCGCTGTCGGGCTGGTTGGCTGTGTCCCGGCAGGGGTCGGGCTCGTCATCATTTCCATCCGTCGTGGCATCCGGTGGGTTGTCGGTTCCATCGGTGTCGAGGTCCGGCACGGCCGGGTCCGTCCCGCCGGTGTTGGCGTCGGGCACGTCGGCCGAAGGCATCTGATCATCGGCCCCCGAAGCACCCGGCACGTTGAGGCCGACTTCGGGGTCGCTCACGGACCCGGCCTGATCGTCGCCTCGGCCGGTACCCCCTCCCCCGCCGCCACCTCCTGAGGTGGTGCAACCAAACTGAATCAACACAGGTGCCCACGCGAAAAGCCACGCGGCCCAAACGCTCGAAACGCGCTTAGAGAACATGCCCGGATATCACCCTTCAGCAATTCTGGATTACGAATTCCGGCCCCAACTGGCAGACCCGGCCCACGTCTCCATTTTACCACTGGGCAGACGTTTCTCCAAGGGCTTTCAGGTCGCCCCAGCGGGCCGGCCCACGTCCTTGTGCGCCGCCAGTTGCCGTTGACCGTCGGGCACAAAAGCCCTATAAGGAGGGATTCTCGATCTTTTGC
>JBHHVM010000337.1:0-4365 GCA_046754265.1 Phycisphaerae bacterium | reverse complement strand
TCGATGGTGCGTCCGGCGCGGAGGTCGATCCGCACCACCACCTGCGTATCGGGAATCAACTCCTCGATGGCAAAATCGCCCACAGCCTGCGTGATTTCGGTACGGCGGGCGTCGCCGTACTTGTCCTTCAACTCGTAGAGATCCTCGCGGATGATGTCCAACACGCGGCGATCGTCGCCCAGGATAATTTCATAGCCGGCGATTTCCTCGACCAGTTTGCCGTAATCCTGCGCCAGCTTGTTGATCTCCAGCCCGGTCAGCTTCTGAAGCTGCATGCTCAAAATAGCGTCGGCCTGAACGGCGGTTAGGTTCTGATCGCAGCCCCTGGCCCTGTTCACGAATACCTCGGGCAGCAGTTGCAGTAAGGTCAAATCCTCGGTCAGCCGCAGGACCCGGTCCATCAGGCGCCGCTTGGCCGTCGGCGGGTCGGGCGAATCCTTGATCAACTGGATGATGGCGTCGATGTCGCCCACTGCCAGGATCAACCCCTCCAGCACATGGGCTTTCTGGCGCGCCTTGCGCAGCAGGTGCCGCGTACGACGCTTGATCACCTCGCGACGGTGGTCGACGTACAGGCCCAACATCGCTTTGAGCGCCAGAGTCTTCGGCTGGCGATTCACCAGGGCGATGTTGATGATGGAGATATTGCTTTGCAGCGGCGTGTATTTGTACAACTGATTGATAATGACGTCCTGGTTGGCGTCCTTTTTGAGATCGATCTCAATGCGCACCGGGTGCTTGCGGTCCGAGGCGTCGTTGACGGCAGAGATGTCCTTGATGGTGCCGGACTTCACGGCCGCAGCAACTTTCTCGACCATCGTGCTGCGCAGCACGCCGTAGGGTAATTCATGGACCACGATGGTGTGTTTGCCTCCCCGGCCCTCCACCACCTTGTATCGGCCTCGCAGCGTGATGGACCCCCGGCCCGTATTGTAGGCCTCGACGATGCCCTGCCGCCCACAAATGAATCCGCCCGTGGGAAAGTCCGGACCCGGGATGATCTCCAGCAACTCGGCCAGCGAGATGTCCGGCTTGTCGATCACCGCCACAATGCCGTTGCAGATTTCCGCCAGGTTGTGCGGCGGTAAATTGGTGGCCATGCCCACGGCAATGCCCACCGAACCGTTGACCAACAGGTTGGGGAATTTGCTCGGCAAGACGGTCGGTTCCGTCCGCGTCCCGTCATAGTTGGCTTCAAAGTCGACCGTATCGAATTGCAGGTCGGCCAACATTTCGGTCGCAGCCAAGGTCATGCGGGCCTCGGTGTATCGCATGGCCGCCGGCGGGTCGCCGTCCATCGAGCCGAAGTTGCCCTGGCCGTCGATCAACGTCTGCCGCATGTTCCAAGGCTGAGCCAGCCGAACCAGCGTCGGATAGATGACCTGTTCGCCGTGGGGGTGATAGTTGCCCGACGTGTCGCCGGCGATTTTGGCGCACTTGCGCTGCTGGGCCCGGGGGCCCAGGTTCAGGTCGTTCATCGCCACCAGGATGCGCCGCTGCGAAGGCTTGAGCCCGTCCCGAACATCCGGCAACGCCCGGGACATGATCACGCTCATCGCATAGGTCAAATACGAATCCTGCATCTCCTCGATAATGGGCAGATCTTCAATCCGCTCGTTGCTCACGTCCGACATCGATGCCTCCCAGGTATTCCACGCGTTGCGTCGGCCCGTATTCTACAATGGCGCCAGCCACCCTGCACGCCCAGCCGGGGCGGGGAACCTGTGCCGCTTGGGCGATAGCTTCGCCCGCATGGGCCACCGCCGGATCGTCCAGCCCTTTGGGTTTACCCTGTCCTACCAATGCTCGATTTCCTCGCAGCCCGCGAAGATTTTTCTGCCCCAGAATGTCCAACAGGACCGTTTCTTCAGGCCTCTTGCCTTGTTGCCTTGTTGCCTACGTGCCTACGTGCCTACGTGCCTACGTGCCTACGTGCCTACAAGCCAAGCCCCTATGGGTTGCAGCTAACGGCTGCGCTGTGAATCCTACGGTTTGCGGACGACCTGGAATCAGCCCCGGCTGAATTCGCCCATTTGGTCCATGGATTTGCGGAGGGCATCCAAGGCCCGTTTGGTCAAAGCCACCACGGCGCCGTCGGTCTTGCCCAACGCCTGGGCGACGTCGGCCACCGCCATGCCTTGCAGGAAGCGCAGCTCCAACACTTCGCGATGAGAAATGTTCAACGCCGAAACACAGGTCAGCAACGCACCGACCGCTTCGTCGCGGCGGGCGGCCCGGCTGGGCGTTTCCGAATCGCAATAGACGTAATCCAACAGGTTGAGGTAGCTTGCCGAAGGCCCCAGCGTGTCAGCCGGCGTCTCCCTGGCGATGGCCCGAATTTGGCGGTGGGCCGCCCGCCGGACGTCGATGATCTTGTGGTCCAAAATGGTGAACACCCAATTCAGGAACGAATTGGGGCCGCGGCTCTCGAACCGACCGACTTCCTTGAGCACCTGGAGGTACACCTGCTGCAGAACGTCCTCGGGTTCGTAACGGGCCCGAAGGGCGTTATCCAGACGCGACGCTACCCGCGACCGCAAAATCGGATGATACAGGGCCAGGAGCTTGGAGACCGCCAAGTCATCACCCTGCTGAGCGGCTGTCACCCAAGTCTGGACCTGGTCTGCCTCCGCCATTAATTCCACGCACCGCCTCCGTTGGCCCGTTGGTTGGAACCGCCGCCACCGCCGGCGCATTCCGGCCGATGTCCAAACCCCATCATAACATCTCGACCGACCCAATGCTCCCCCGTTGCCTGGAAAGGGGCCGTAACCTACGATGAATTGGCGGGTTGCCAAGTCGTACGTCCCGAGAGCGTTTTGGGCCTCTCCATGAAGCAAGCCCCAGATCAGACCGGCGATCAGACAAAAGCAGCCGACGATCGAATCGCGGCCCTGGTCAACGAGTATTTCGATCGCCGTGAGGCCGGCGAGCCGCTCTCCTCCGACGACTTCTTGGCGGAGCACCCCGAGGCCGCGGAAAAACTAAAGCCATACCTTAAAGGGCTGGCCCTTCTTGATGAGATCCGTAGCGCAGCCGGCGGCGCAGATTTGGTCCGGAACCTGGCCGGCCTGCATGACAGCCTCCCCGCGGTGGACGGCTATGAAGTGCTCGGGGAGATTGCCCGCGGCGGCATGGGCGTGGTGTACAAGGCCCGCCAACTGGCCACCAAGCGGATCGTGGCCTTAAAGGTCATGCTGGCCGGTCCCTTTGCTTCGCCCAAGACCCATCGCCGATTCGAACGCGAAGTCGAGTTGGCCGCCCGCCTGCGACACCCGCGCATTGTCAATGTGCTTGAGAGCGGTCAGGTCGCTACCGGGCAAAAATATTTCGCCATGGACCACGTGTCGGGCCTACACCTGGACCAGTATATAGCCCAGCAAAAACCCGACCGGCGGGCAATCCTGGCGCTGTTCATCGACCTGTGCGAAGCCGTGGACTATGCCCATACCATGGGCGTCGTCCACCGGGACATCAAACCCGCCAATGTGCTCATCGACGCCAACGGCATGCCCCACATCATGGATTTTGGCTTGGCCAAAGCCACAGACTCAGCCGACCTGGAGGACAGCATCACGGCGGAGTTTTCCGCCCCGGGTCAGGTCTTGGGCACACTCAAATACCTTTCGCCGGAACAAGCAGCCGGGGCTTTTGAGGAGGTGGATGTCAGGACGGACGTTTATGCCTTGGGGGTGGTGCTGTATGAAGCCCTGACCGGCGCCATGCCGTACGACACCTTGGGCCGACCATCCGAGGTCATCAAGCGAATCATCGAAACGCCGCCCACCAAACCTGCCTCGGTGACCGACCACGTCGATGCCGAGGTCAGCACCATCCTCCTCAAAGCGCTGGAGAAAGATCAGGCCAGGCGCTACGCCTCAGCCAAGGAGATGGGGGCCGACATTCGCCGCTATCTGGACGGCGAACCCATCCTCGCCAAGCGAGCCAGCACCGTGTATCTGCTGCGCAAGCGGCTTCGCCGGAATCGGCCCCAGATCATCGTCGCGACCGCAGCCATTGCACTGGGCGTCGGCGGCGTCGTGGGTGGGGCTCTATGGACGGAGCGGAACGTGCGTTTGGCCCATATCCGGGCATTGTCGCAGGGACGCCATCACATCTTATGGATTCAGCGAATGTTGGAAAAACAGCAGAGCGATGGGGAGCTTGGCTTCGAGGCCTACTTGGCGCCGGGAAGGTACCCTCAACTCCAGGAAGCGCCACTGGTGTTTGCCCGCGACCGGTTCGAGAGGGACGAGGTGGAGGGGGCCATCCTCTTTCTAAACGCCGAATTGGGGCGCGATCCCTCGCGCTGGCCCTGCCGCGAGCTGCTCGCTGAGATTTACCGGAACCTGGAACCCGAGGATC
>JBHHVM010000336.1:0-4400 GCA_046754265.1 Phycisphaerae bacterium | reverse complement strand
CGGTGCCACATTTGTGCCCGGCAATTTCTACTGGTTGAAAACCGGTGCCACATTTGTGCCCGGCAATTTCTACTGGTTGAAAACCGGTGCCACATTTGTGCCCGGCAATTTCTACTGGTTGAAAACCGGTGCCACATTTAGTCTCTCGATGCGAAGGAGCGCGATGATGGCAGGTTCGTCAAGAGTTGGCCGTAAGGTCGGGGGTTCCAAGAAGGCCAAGACGGTACGACCGGCCAAGAAGAAACGTCGAAGGGGGGGAGGGGGCACCGGCGATCGGATCGAGGCGTTGGCCCGGGACGTGGTGGATCTGGCGGGTCGGCAGAAGGACCCGTTTGTGGATATTCCGCTGCGGGCCCTTTCCAACGTGAGCTTCAACCCCAAGAGCCGATTCATCGAGATGGGGGACAAGACCCAGCGGCGGAACTTTTTTAACTACGGCCAGGCCAAGCGGTTCATGCAGACCATGCTGGTGGCCGCCAAGTGCAAGGATCTGGTCGCCCAGGACAAGACGGCCAGCATCCGGCAGATTTACTATTTGGCCAAGCACACCATCAAGGGCACGTCTGAAAAGACTTTTGACGATCAGAGCGAGACGGACCCTATTCTGGAAGACCTGGAAGTGGCCGTCGAAGCGCTGCGGGAGGAGCTGCACGTCTTTGCCAGTAGCCGGGGGGCGCTGATCGGGCAGCTTACCTTCGTGGACTCGGGCGACACCATCGACGCCACCAAGCTAGGCAGTGGGGGGTACGCGATTCCCAGCATCGTCGAGCCGGAGGTGATTAAGTTCAAGGCGTGCAAGGCCAAGTTCGTGTTGCACGTGGAAAAGGACACGGTGTGGCGGCGCTTCGTGGAGGACCGTTTTTGGGAGAAGCACCGCTGCATCTTGACGCACGGGGGCGGTCAACCACCGCGGGGCGTGCGGCGATTGCTGCACCGGCTGCACAACGAGTTGAAGCTGCCGGTGTATATGCTGATGGATAACGACCCCTGGGGGTATTATATCTACTCGGTGGTCAAGCAGGGTTCGATCAACCTGGCTTTCGAGTCGGGGCGGATGGCGGTGCCGGACGCCCGGTTCATCGGGGTGTCAGCCTTCGACTACGAGCGGTTCAAACTGTCGGACGACGTGAAGATCGAACTGGACGCCAACGACGTGAAGCGGTGCAGGCAGATCATGGCTTATCCCTGGTTCCAAGGCAAACGGCCCTGGGCCAAGGAGATCAAGAAACTGATGGCCAACGGGTTCAAGATGGAAGTCGAGGCCATGTGTTCCAAGACGCTTAGTTTTGTGACCGAGGAGTACTTGCCGTATAAGCTCAAGCATACGAAGGAGTGGTTGGATTGAGGTCAAGAAGAAAAGGCGATCTAACCACAGAGACACGGAGGCACAGAGAGAAGAGGCTGGTGGCTGAGGCGCTATGACAAATGTTGTCGCCGTTCTCTGTGTCTCTGAGCCTCTGTGGTAAATCGTTTTTTCTTAAAACAGCGTGTAGATAAACGGGGCTGCGGCTGAGCCTCCCATGATGACCAGGACGCTGACCAGGAGCAGAACGACGATGATGGGGGCCAGCCACCATTTCTTGTTGTGCAGCAGGAAGTCCCAGAATTCGGCCAGCAGGCCCGGTTGGGCCAGGTGTGCTTGGCGTGCAAAGTCCTCGGCCGATGGGTCGGTGTTTTTGGATTCGGGTTGGGTTGGCTCGGTCATCGGTTAGGTCCTTTGCGGCCTTAGGATTGTCGGAAATAGCGGGCGGTGTTGGCGCCGGGGTTGTGGGCGATCCAGTAGGACTTGGCTGAGGGGTCGAAGGTGCGGTGCATGGGGTCCCAGCCGGTCAGTCGCATGACCCAGCCCATGGGGGTCATTACCACAAAGAACACCACGCCCAAGATGACGTGGGAAACAACCCAGCCGATGGGGAAGGTCAGGCAGGTCAGGCCCACGAAGACGATGCGCATGAACGCGGGGGCAGCCAGGCCTATGACGCTGATGGCGGCGCCGGCAATCCAGATCGCCCAGGCGGCTGTGTGCGCCTGGCCCTTGGTGTAGGTGAGAACGCCCACCAGGGCGATAAAAGCTGGGAACCAGATCAGGGCGAACTGGCGCAGATCCTTTTTGCTGGGGTCAAAGTTGATTTTTATCAAGGCCATGTTTGTTGGCGGTCCTTTTCGGCCGCGCGGGGCGCTTCGGTTCCACCGGTTGGAAACCGGTGCCACACATAGGCCCAGAGCCGCATTAGGGGCCTAGTCCAATTGGAACTGGGCCAGGTACTTGTCGGTGTCGTGCTCCTTGGCTTGGGGTTGGTCGGTCTTTAGCAGGACGAAGTCTCCCAGGACCAGCACGTCCATGTTGGTGCCCATAAAGCAGCGGTAGGCATCTTCGGGGGTGCAGACGATGGGCTCGCCGCGGACGTTGAAGCTGGTGTTGATGATGACCGGGCAGCCGGTCTTCTGCTCGAACTTGCTGATGAGGCGGTGGTATCGGCCATGTCTTTGAGGATCGACCGTTTGAACGCGGGCGGAATAATCCACGTGCGTAATGGCGGGCACTTCGGACCGGATTTGTTTGAGTTTTTCCAGTCCGGTGGCTCCGTCGTCTTGGCCGTTCTGCTTGACGCGGCGGGATTCGCGGACCGGGGCCACCAATAGCATGTAGGGGCTGGGCTGGTTTTGGTCCATCTCGAAGTAGTCGTGGACCCTGCTCTCGAGGACCGAGGGTGCGAACGGTCGGAAGGACTCGCGGAACTTGATTTTGAGGTTCATGATGGACTGCATTTTGGTGCTGCGGGCGTCGCCGATGATACTTCGGCCACCCAGGGCCCGGGGTCCGAATTCCATGCGGCCCTGCATCCAGCCGACGACGTTTTCGGTGGCGATCAGCTCGGCCACGTGTTCGCACAGGGCGTCGGCGTCGTCGAAGCGGCGATACTTGGCCCCGATGCCCTCCAGGAAGGTCTTGATCTGGTCGCTGCTGAACTGCGGTCCCAGGAAGGAGCCCACTTGACTGTCGGTGGGTTGGAGGGTTCGGGGATTGTTGAGCAGTTGGTGCCAGATCAGTTGGGCAACGCCAAAAGCGCCGCCAGCGTCGCCGGCGGCGGGTTGGATCCAGATGTCGTCGAAGGGCCCTTCTCGGAGGATGCGCCCATTTCCGACGCAGTTGAGGGCCACCCCACCGGCCAGGCAGAGGTTGTTGATGCCGGTTTCGGCGCGAAGGTGACGGGCCATGCGGAGCATGATTTCTTCGGTGACCTGTTGGATGGAGGCGGCGATGTCCATCTCGCGCTGGGTCATGTCCGATTCAGCCCGCCGGGGCGGCGCGCCGAAGAGATCGTCCATCTTGGGCGAAGTCATGGTCAGACCCTGGCAGTAGTTGAAGTAGCGCATGTCCATCCGGAACGAGCCGTCTTCTTTGAGGTCGATCAGCTTATCCAGGATGAGGTCCACGTATTTGGGCTGCCCATAGGGGGCTAGCCCCATCAGCTTGTACTCGCCGGAGTTGACCTTGAAACCGCAGAAGTAGGTGAAGGCTGAATAGAGCAGGCCCAGCGAGTGGGGGAAGCGCAACTCGTGGGTCAGTTCGATCTTGTTGCCCCGCCCGACGCCGTAGCTGGCGGTGGCCCATTCGCCGACGCCGTCGAGGGTCAGGATGGCGGCCTCTTCAAAGGGTGAGGGGAAGAAGGCGCTGGCGGCGTGGGACTCGTGGTGTTCGGGGAAGACGATCTGTTTGCGGTATCGGCCTTGCAGGCCTTTGTTAATTTCGCGTTTGAGGTGGAGCTTTTGCCTCAGCCACAAGGGCATGGCCTGGAGGAAGGAGCGGAACCCCTGCGGGGCGTAGGCCAGGTAGGTTTCCAGCAGGCGCTCGAATTTCAGGAGGGGTTTATCGTAGAACCCGACGTAGTCCAGGTCTTCGCCGCTCAGGCCGGCCTCGGTCAGGCAGTATTCGATGGCGTGGACAGGGAAGCCGTGGTCGTGCTTGATGCGGGTGAAGCGTTCTTCCTGGGCGGCGGCCACCGTCTTGCCGTCGATGAGCAGAGCGGCGGCGGAGTCGTGATAGAACGCCGAGATTCCCAGGATGGCCGTCATGCAGTCGGTCCTCTAGAGGTCCTACGGTTTTTGCCCCGCGGGCCGTAATTGAGCGATTGTAGCTGTTTGCCCGCAGGCAGGTCAACGGGGCTGGGTACCGTGCTTATCGGGCGTTTTGTGGGGCTGGTGAAACGATCTTCTACGGGTCTGCGGGGGCGGGCCCGGCCGGGTCGAGGAACGATCGCACCAGGGGCACGATTTGCGGGCCCGCGTCCTGGAGCACGTAATGGCCTGCCTGGTCGAATCGGTGGACCCGGGCGTTTTGGAAGCGGTGCAGCCAGCCTTGGAGATAGGATTCGTTGAAGCAGAAATCCCGCATGCCC
>JBHHVM010000335.1:0-4414 GCA_046754265.1 Phycisphaerae bacterium | reverse complement strand
ACTAGCGAGTTTTTCAGCAAGATTCCGCAACTGGCCGATGATGACCAAAAGATCAAGCCTGCAGAGGAGCAGAACATTACTTTAACGCTCAAGAAGGAAGGCGTCAAGGCGGGGGTTCATAGAGAGTATTACCAGTTTCGCGGCCGCGAATATGCGAAGCAATTGTTGAGCCTTCCGCAGTATGACCACACTGTCTTTCGCAGAGTAGGAAGTATTTTCTGGTATACCGAAGACCGGACCGCGACCAGCCTGACGCCCGAGGATTTGAATGGCAAAGTTTTGAAACTCGAACTTGATATTTTGCGCCGGCGCCTTTCGGATTGGATGAACTTCCATAATCGCGTCAAAGACAAGAAATACACTCTGAAGCCGGGGCAGAAAGACCTGTTCGCTAGCCTGGAACGAGCCTTTAAGACTGTTTTTCCGGCGCGGCATTTTGAAGGCCCTGTACCAAGAAGCGAGATCGACGAAGTCCTGGAAGAGCCGTGGTTCTTTCTCTTCGATGGCAAGCGGCAATACGAAATCAGTGAGATGTCGGGTGGTGAGCGCACTACATTCCCCATGTTGTTTGATTTTGCCAACTGGAACATTCACAACTCAGTCATTTTAGTCGATGAGCTGGAGTTGCATCTCCATCCCCCTATGCAGCAGGCCATTCTTAGGGCTATGCAGGACCTGGGCGAGAACAATCAATTCATCGTAACGACCCACTCTGATGCCGTGACGGCTGTTGTTCCCGAGAATGCCATCGTGCGGCTGGAGGATTGACTGATGAGCGTAGCCAGTTCGGGGACATCGTTGGTCTTCTGTGAAGGCAGGCCGTCGAGCATGGACGCCCAGTTGCTAAATCGAATGATACCGACGTCCAGCACCTTAGTCGTGCCGGTTGGTGGCAAACGGGGGATGCGAGCCTTTATTGAGGGACGTCTTTCGGTGCATAGCAAGCTCCCTTCCTACATTGGGTTTAGGGATAGAGACTTCGATTCAGAGCCTCCGGACCAAGACATATTGATTAAGCCAGAAGCCAAATCCGCCGACTCAAAGCCGATCTACCTGTCGCGCCTGGCTTGCGTTGAAAGTTATTTTCTGGAGGCTGGGTTACTTCATACGTATTGGGCAAAGCATCAAGACTCACCGAAATGGCAGCACGGAGGAGTTCCCGAAGAGGAATCCATAGCGTCGTGGGTTGAGCAGGCGGCCAGGAAGATTGCCCCATACCAAGCTGTGAGGTGGGCACTTGCCAGCTTGAAGCCAGGAGAGCGTTGGCCGGAATTGCGGACAACATGGACGAAGGGGAGTGGCTCTCTCCCGACCAATCTTGAATACGATGAGTGTTTGGCCAAGGCCCTGAAGCTCGTGGCCAAATACCAGGCCGATACCGCGACCGTTTCTCTCACACACTTGAAAGAAAGCGCCGTTGAGTATCACAGCCGATTTGAAATGCCAGAGTTTTGGTCAGAAAAGCAATTCTTTTTGTGGTTTCATGGCAAGGACATGATGAAGGCCCTACACAAAGCCAAACCGAAATGGATCTCGCTCAGACATTACTGCGAATGGGCAGTAGGTCGATTGAATTGGAGCAAATTTGGGGATCTAAGTGAACTTCATCAGTTGCTCAATCAAGACCTCAAGCGGTAACCCATCACGGTCAATGGTCTGTACAGGTCGGAGATCGAAGCGGCCAGAGGGAACGCCGGGCGGTCCGGCTACGGTACCATCAGTTCCATGAAGCGGGCGAAGTCCTCTTCGTCTACGTCGTTGTCGCCGGTAAAGTCGGCGTGGAAGAACTGGGCCTGGGTGCAGTTGATCGGCGCGGTGGGTTCATCGGGCCCGTTGAGGCATTCGGTGAACACGAATTGATCGCCCAAGTCGAGTATGCGATTGCCGTCCAGGTCGCCCACGACCGGCAGCAGCGCCCGCCAGGCGCCCCGGCCAAAAGTCCCGGCGGTGATGTCGCCGCGGGCCGGGTCGATGGCCAAATCTCCGATGTTGACGTTGGGCAGGTCCAGGCCGTCCTTGATCCAGGTGGTGCCGTCGTCGAATGAGCAGTAGATACCGGCGCCGGTACCAATGTAGAGATGGGGCGGAGCGAATCGCCAATCGACCGCCAAGGCCCGGGCGGTCACGCCGACGGGTAAACCGCCGTCCAGGGTCGTCCAGTTCTGCCCGAAATCGGTGGTGCGGGCCACGCGCCGGGTGCTGGTGGCATGCACGGAGGCATAGGCGGTGCCCGGGTCGGTTGGGTCGATGACGATATCGCTGATCAGGGCGAAAGTGAATCCCAGGGATCTATTGAGCCAGGTGCCACCGTCATTTGTGGTCACGTAGACTCGGCCGTTGCTGCTACCGGTGTAGATCGTCGTCGAATCGCTCTGGGCCACGGCCAGAGCGGTTAGAGTGCCACCCCCTCCCACCGTGGTGGGGCTGATGGCCGTCCAACTGGCGGTGGTGGAGGCATTGGTGGTGCGCCACACGCGGTTGGTCCCGCCCAGCAACGTATTGGGGTCGTTGGGATCCATGATCAACGGGGCGATGAACTGGACGGGGTCGGCGCTCCAAGGTCCGGTGATGTCGGCGAATCCGGCACCAACCAGGCGGAAGACGGTCAACTGCACGAATGTCGTGTACCGGCGGCTGGGGAAGCTAGGGTCATAGGCCAGGAACCCGCCGTCGCCCGAGACGATCTGGGGCCAATCTTCGTTGTCAATCTCGCGGGCGACGGTGCCGTTGTCCTGGGTCCCGCCCATCAATAAGGCGGGATCGGTAGGGTGGAGGGCAATGTTGTAGTTCTGCGTGACGGTCAGGGTGTTGTTGGTATTGACCCAGGACCCTCCGGCATCGTTGCTGTACCAGACCCCTCCGTCGTTTCCAATCCAGAGCGTACCATCGGGCCCGAATGCGATGGCCTGCTGGTCGGGGTGGACTTGCCCGGTGGGTCTGATGGTGATGTCGGTCCAACTGTTTCCGCCGTCGGTGGACTTGATCACCCCGGCCGTTGCGAAGGTGGGAAAGACTCCGCCGCCGTAGACGATATTCTCGTTGGTGGGGTCCACCCCCACGAAGAGGTCGTACCAGCCTTGAGGGAACGGAAAGTCAGGCGTGGCAGGCTTGCTGATCCAGGTGGTGCCTCCGTCGGCGCTGCGGAAGAAGCCGCGCATGCTCTGCTGGCCTGCATCGATGATGACGGTGTAGAGGACGTTGGGGTTGGAGGGTGCGATGGCCAGGCGAATGCGGGAGAGGTTGGTGGTGGGCAACCCTCCGGCGAGTTTGGTCCAGGTGCTGCCACCATCGGTCGAGCGGTATATACCGTTGGAGTGCCGTGCCAGGTAGAGCACTTGGGGGTTGACCGGGTCGATGACCAGGTCCGACGCCCGTCCGGTCAGGAGCCGGACCCAAGTGGCCCCACCATCGGTCGAACGGCTGTAGCCCGAGCCACCGGTCACGTGGATGATCTGAGGATTGGAGGGGTCGACAATGACCGCGCTGCACGTCGAGCCGACTTGGGCATTTGTGGCGATACGGGTCCAGGTCGCCCCGGCGTCGGCGGATCGAAACAAACCATCACCGGTGGTCTGGAGGGTGTATTCGCCGGTACCGGCGTAGACCACGTCGGGATTGGATGGATCCAAAGCGACACAACCGTGGTTGAGGTTGGACAATTCGTCGGTCAGGGGCACCCAATTGACGCCTTTGTCGACGGTTTTCCAGATACCGCCGGAGGCAGAGGCGATGTAGCAGATGTTGGGATCGATCGGATGGGGGGCGACAGAGACGACCCGTCCACTGGCGTCGTCGTTGCCGCTCCAGAACTCAAAGGTGACGGGTCTGGGCCCGAGTGGAAGCCAGGCGAGGGCGGTCCCGGCTCGCCCGGCGGCGCGGTGCATGTCTTGGGGTTTCCAGTTGGGCACACTCTCGCCGCGAATCTTGTGGTATCCCGGCGGGGGAGGCCCGTAGCTCATTTTGTGGTGCTGCCGGTTGGCCGGTGGAGATTGACAGCCTGCCGCTGTCGCCAGGATTAGAAGAACGCCGACGAGCCGTGTCATGGTAGTCTCCTCCGTTTACACATCGAGGATCAGGCCAACCGTTTGCCGTCTGCCTGTTGGACTCGCCCGCCCATACGAGCATACCAAAAGGTGGAACTTAAATCGAGGCACCGGGGCTAGGAACAGCGACGGCGGCTTTGTCGCGCCTAACGTGATAGCGTATGATCGGGCTGCTAAAACGGTGTAAACCCGGGCCCTGGAACATCTTACGGACGCGTTGCGATGAAGCCCTGACGATGAATAGTCTCGGAGGCAGGCTTGGGTTTTGACTGACCCTGAGGGTCACATTCAGGAATTGAGCTTACCCATGACGGAAAAAGCGACGTTTGCAGCCGGTTGTTTCTGGGGCATCGAAGCGCATTTTCGGCAGG
>JBHHVM010000334.1:0-4458 GCA_046754265.1 Phycisphaerae bacterium | reverse complement strand
ATGCATGACCACCGATGTCGTGCACCAAGACCCAGAACAACGTGCGTCCACCGCCTCCCTTAATCTTCAAATAACCCAGCTTGCCGCCTACAGAAACTTCCTCGATCTTTTCCCAGGCGACCCATTTGGAGTTCTTCCAGGATACCAGACGAACACCGCTACGTGCGAGGATGAATCGACAACGGAAGTACCAGAGGATCGCTAAGAGACCGCTACCAAACAAGACAAAGACTATGGAGGTGGTCGAGTTCTGCCTTATCGTGACTAGACCAAAAATAATGGGCAGCAGTGGCAGAACATAGAGTGGTCTCCGAAGGCGGGGTGTGGGAATGTCAGCCGTCAGTGGATCATAGAAGAACCCGCATTCAGGGCATCGACCCGCGGCAGGCAGCCCCTTAAGCAGGTATCTGCATTCGGGACACTTGCTCAGAGGCTCTACGATCAACTCGTGTTTCTTCTTTGCTGATTCGGCCAATCGAATTCGCCGTGGAGGGACTGGCCTGATACCCGATTCAGTACCAGTCTTTAGGTCCAACATCTCCCATGTGCCAAGCTGCAAGGGACCATCCTATCTAGACTCCCTGCTTGATTCAATCGAGAACGGCACCTCCGTGCGGATCAAAAAAAAGCAACCCCGTTGGCTCCAGCAAGTGGGGATAAACCGATAGGTCTGCGGAGTGACGATGCCGATCACATCGGCAACGTTGTGGTCGAGCTCCTGGCCGATAGCCAACAGACGGGCGCGGTCGTCCGGGCTGGGGATAACCCGGTTGCCGCCGAGCTTGCGGCGGAGGATCTCGAGGGACAAAGGAGGGACAAAGGGGTCAGGCTACTTTAACGGTAAAGTAGCCTGACCCCCCAGCTCCCTAAACGCCTTCACCGGTAAACCAATCGAGTCTTGATCTGCTCGAGTTGCCTCAAACACCCCAACACCAAACTGGTTCGCGGCACCGGATCGGACTTGGACCTTTGGCCGTTCGTCAGTGGCAATCCCTGCGCCGCCAGGTCAGCCACCGTGCTAACCTCGAACGCATCCCGGTTCCGATCCAGCCACTGACAAAGTCGCGTCAGCCGCCGAACGTGCGTCACAATGGGCCGACCGATCCGGGCGGCTGGGTCGTCCAGGTGTGCAAAATCGAACGAATGCAGAATCAACGTCACCCGCCCGATGCCCTGCCGGCGGGCCAGTTTCAGGGCCCCGATCAACTCCCACGTGCTCAGGGCGGGTATCGCCAACTGCCGCACGCCCACCCGACCGTTGGCCCCCAATGCTCGAATGCACGTAATCGGCAGTTCCATCAACGCCCCGTGGCCAGGCACCGCAAACAAGTCGTTGCTTCCTCCATCGACCGGCAGCCGGCAAGGCCCGTTTCGACCAACGCCGTTCATAAACGCCAGGTTCAAGTTGCTGCTGACGGCCAGCCCCACCCGGCGCATCGCCTGCCACGTGTTGGCATCGGCCGCAAAATTCCCCGCCCGGAACGCCACCGGCGCCGTCACGCCGCAATCGCTCAGGATCTCCAACCCTTCACCCAGCAAGGCCACTTGCTCGTCGAGGCTGTAATCGCCGCAATCATCGCTCCGGCGATGCACCTGCCGCTTGGCCCCAGCCACCAGGTCCAGCATCACCGGGTGCAGATGCAGTTGAACGTCATGCCCCCGATCCTGAATCCCGCCGCAGGCATGCCGCAACCCTTCGATCCCGAAATACCGGCCCCCGAACGCCTCGACGAAAAAGGTCCCGCCAAACCCGTACCGCTCCAACGTGTCCATGATGAACCCGACGCCCCACTCGCGGGCCTGATTGGCAAATCGGCCATGGAAACGCAGGTCATATCCCCACGGGCGGCAAGCCGGATCCGCAAACGCACCGCCCACGCTGCACTCGACGTCGGTTGTGAAATGAACCCGTACCCGGCCATCGTCGGGCGATGCACCGGTCCCAGTCGGGCATAATTCCCCGGCGACCGGGGCGGCAGGCAATTCCAGAGTGGTCATCATAGGGTGATATCGGCAAAGACCCCCACGGCCGACCAGCCCCCACGCCCCGCTCCAGCCCGTTCCGGGCCCCAATCGGCCCAACAAGATTCCACAAGCCCTGCCATTTACGCCCGGCCAAGCCCGCCCTAAACTGACCCGCATGACAGCACGCAAAATCATCCCCGGCGTCACCGTCCTGTTGGCCCTGTCCGCGGCAAACCCCGCCTCGGCCGGACGGTGGAACTATTCCGACAACACCCTGGACAACGGCCTGCGGGTCATCGTCATGGAGGATCACTCCTCGCCCATCGCCGCCGTCCAGGTCTGGTACCACGTCGGCAGCAAGGATGAAAAGCCCGACCGCACCGGCTTTGCCCACATGTTCGAACACATGATGTTCCGGGGCACCGATCGCATCGGACCCGAAGACCACTTCAAATACCTCCGCCGATTCGGGGGCATCGTCAACGGCTACACCCAGTTCGATCAGACCGTCTACATCCAGGAGGTCCCCTCCAACCAGATCGATCTGACCTTCTGGCTCGAAGCCGAACGCATGGCCAACCTCAAGATCAATCAGGAATTCTTCGACACCGAGCGCAACGTGGTCAAAGAAGAATACCGGCGCGGCGTCACCGACCCACCCTACGGCACCATCCCCGACCGCGTCTTACCCTTCGTCTTCACCAAGCACCCCTATGCCTGGACCCCCATCGGCAACTTGGACCACCTGAGCGCCGCCAGTGTCCAGGAGCTTCAAGACTTCTTCGACACCTACTACGTGCCCAACAACGCCACGCTCGTCGTGGTCGGCGACGTCACCGCGTCCGAAATCCTGGCCAAAGCCAAGCGCTACTTCGGCTGGATCGAGCGCTCGCCCGCCCCGCCCCGCGTCAACGTCGTCGAACCGCCCGTCACCGAGCCGCGCCGGCTCGAGTTGGGCGAACCCAAGGGTCCGCTGGCTGTGGTCGCCCTCGGCTATCGCGTCATGCAGGCCAACAACGCCGACCGCCACGCCTTGGCCGTTTTGGACTACGTGCTGTCCAGCGGCGAGAGTGGCCGGGTCTACAAGAAACTCGTCAAAGACCTGCAAATCGCCATGTTCGCCCTTTCGGGAACGTTTCTGCTCGAACAAGACGGCATCTGGGTCATGGCCGCCGTCGTCAAGATGGGCAAGTCCCCCGAAGAGGTCGAAGCCGCCCTGTCCCAAGAACTGGAACGCGTGCTGGCCGAGGGCATCACCGAAGATGAGTTGCAAAAAGCCCGCAACCAAATCGGCGCCCAAGCCGTGCTCGAGCAGACCACCGTCTCAGGCAAGGCCCGCAGGCTCGGCTACTGCGCCGTCGTGATCGACGACATCGATCAGGTCAACAAAGAATACGACGATCTGATGAGCGTCACCCGAGACGACGTGTTGCGGGTAGCCCGCAATTACCTCAAACCCAACGCCCGCATGACCCTGCTGATCAAACCCGAATCCTGGGCCTCCAAGGCGCTGGATTGGTTGGGCGGGGGCAGCAAAAAGAAAAAAGACGACACCCCCGAATCTGACAAGACGCAGGGCGACACCAACGCGCCCAAGAAACAATAGCCCAATCTACGGCACCGGTTTCCAACCGGTGGGAAGGACCAAGTTTCTGTGGCACCGGTTTTCAACCGGTGGGAAGGACCAAGTTTCTGTGGCACCGGTTTTCAACCGGTGGGAAGGACCCATCATCGTGAAACGCATCACCCACCTACTAGCCATCATTCCCGTCGCCCTGCTCTGCGCCGCCTCCGGCGCCCAGCCCGCCGGCTTCCCCGAAACCCCGCCGGTGGCTCCGCCGCTTGAGCCCACCTCCTTGCCCCCCGCGTTCAGCCAGAAGCTCGGCAACGGCATGGAAGTGGTCTGCGTCACCAGCGACGAAATCCCCTGGGTCTCGGTCAGTTGGTACCTGTTGGCCGGTGCCAAGTTCGACCCGCCCGGCAAAGCAGGCCTCGCCTCCGCCACCGCCGATCTCCTCCGCCAGGGCACCACCGAACACGACACCGACGCCTTGGCCGAATTGCTCGACTTCCACGCCATCGACCTGGGCGGCTCAGCCGGGCACGAAACCACCGCCGTCTATTGCGGCTCTCTCGACCGCCACGTGGACCTGGCCGTCAAGACCCTGGCCGAGGTAGTCCGCACACCCACCTTCCCGAAAAGAGAGTTTCACCGGCACATGGCCCAGCAAATGGACGGGCTTCGCGTCGCCGAAGCCGACGGCAGCTACTGGGCAGGCCGAGAGATCGACCGCCGCGTTTACGGACGCCATTACCTGTCACAACCCGCCGGCGGCACCAGCCAGTCCTTGCCCACCATCACCCGCGATGATGTCATCGCCTTCCACAAGACCCACTACATGCCCAACAACGCCCTGCTGGTCTTCAGCGGCGCCATCCAATCTTCCCAGGCCATGGAACTGGCCAATAAACACTTCGGCGACTGGAAGGCAG
>JBHHVM010000333.1:0-4459 GCA_046754265.1 Phycisphaerae bacterium | reverse complement strand
GCTTCGGTCGGTCAGTCGGGCCAGCAACTGCAAACCCTCAGCCCGGCGGGTCGGGGCCTGGATTAGCCGGCGTCCTTGTTTGAGAACCTCGTCATCGCTCTTTTGGAGGGTGCGGGCGGTGTTCAATTCGCCTTGCAGTGTCGGATTGCCCGAGGCAAAGGCCAGGGCTTGACCGTAAGACCGCTCAGCTTGTTTGTAGTCGCGTTCGTTGAGGAACGAGTGGCCCACCAGTCGCAAGGCGGTGACGTCGCGGGAGTTCTTTTTGAGAAGCCCTTGGGCCAATGCTCTGCCGCCGGCTGAGTCGCCGAGGTCGATCAGGGTGGCAGCCTCGTTAAGTATTTCGGCGCGGCGACGGGCCTGCGGCGAATCCTTGCCGGGATTGGTGGGGGTCTTGCCTGCCCCCAGCAGGGCGCCCAAGGAGTTGTACAGGCCTTGGGTGAAATCTCGGGTGGAGCCGCCGAGTCGGGCGGATGGGCCGAAAGACGACCCAGGTGAATTGGACGCACCGCGCAGCAAGGAAGGGCCACCCGTTGGCGGCAGGCCCCCGAAAGCTGTCAAACCCGCAATGTTCACGATACCGGCCTTAGCACTTCGATTGCGGCAAGCACTACAATCTACGATTTGGCGGGTCGACGCGGCAAGAAAAGATTGGAGTCCGAAAAAGTGGTTGATGGGGAACGATGGATTGCGTGTTTTGGATTGTGCGGGTCCGCGCGACTTTATCGGTCCAGGTATCGAATGGCGTGGGCTTTGATCAAGCAGAAGACGGTGGCACCTTCGGCGATGCCAAGCTGGTCGATGGCTTTGAGGCTCAACTCGGCGAGCAAGGGTCTGCCCACGTCCACTTCGACCAACACGCGCCCGCCGTGGACGGTGATCGGCCCGACCCGGCCTGGAACCTGGTTTTGGATGGAGACGCCGGAGACCGGCCCGGTGGCCAGGGCGATGTCCTCGGGGCGGATGGCGACGTGCAACTCGGTGCCAACCGGGCAATCGAGCAAAGGGCCGAGCAGTGGGTTGCGGGCGGTTGGATCGGTCGGTGCGTCGTCCGCGGCTGGTGAGAGTTGCAGGACGGTCAAGCCGTCGGCGGGTCGATGCTCGGCGGCGGCAACAGCCAGGACGTTTTCGAGTCCGAGCGAATTGGCCAGGTTAAACACGGCGGAATCGGCCAACACCTCGCGGAAGCGTCCCTGGGCCAGCAATCGGCCTCGGTCCACGATTAGCAGCGAATCGGTCAGTTGCAGGATGTCCCCGATGTCGTGACTGACCAACAGCATGGGGATGCCGGTGGCGTCGCGCACGCGGGCTAGCAACGGCAGAATCTGGCGTTTGAGGCCCACATCGAGCGAAGCTAACGGCTCGTCCAACAGCAGCAGCCGCGGCTGGGTCAACAGGGCCCGTCCGAGGGCCACGCGCTGTCGCTGACCTCCGGACAGTTGGCTGCACCGCCGGTGCAACAGGTCACCGATATCCAACAGGTCCACCACGTCGTCGAAGGACAAGTCCGAGGCGCTGGAATTGGCAGCCTTGGCGCCGTAGTTGAGATTCCGGCGGACCCCCAAGTGCGGAAAGAGGCGGTGGTCTTGGAATACGATGGCCAATTCGCGGCGATGAGGCGGGACGTGGATGCGGCCATCGGAATCGAACAGCACGCGACGGTCCAACACGATACGTCCTCGAACGGGCGCGTACAAGCCGGCCAAGGCGTGCAGCAGGGTGGTTTTGCCGGCACCGGAGGGGCCAAAGATTCCAGTGACGCCACCTGACACTTTGCAGGTCATGTCAAGCTGAAACGCGCCCCGTTGGAGTTGGATGGCGACGTCCAGCATCAGGTTCTCCCCAGCCTGGCCATCGCTCTGCGGGCCAGAAAGTCCGAGGCCAGCAGGGCGGATATCGACAGCAGGACGGAGATGAGCATCAGTCGAAAGGCGGCTGCATCGCCGCCGGGCACCTGAAGAAAGGAGAACATGGCCAAGGGCAGCGTCCGGGTTTGCCCGGCAATGTTGCCGACGAAGGTGATGGTGGCCCCGAATTCGCCCAGGCTGCGGGCGAAGCAGAGCAATAGGCCGGTGACGATTCCAGGCACTGCCAGCGGGAGGGTGATAGTCGCAAAGACGCGATAGGGGCTGGCGCCGAGTGTGCCGGCGGCCTGCTCGAGACGGGGATCGACCAGTTCAACCGCCAATCGAACCGATCGCACCATCAGCGGAAAGCCCATCACCGCTGCGGCTACGACCGCTCCTTGCCAGGTAAAGGCCAATTGCACGCCAAGCGTGTCATACAGCCAGCGCCCCACCGGCCCGGTGCGTCCCAGGGCCAGCAGCAGCAGGTAGCCCACCACCACCGGCGGCAGGACCAGCGGAAGGTGCAACAGGGCATCGAGCAAGGCTTTGCCTGGGAATTGACGGCGGGCCAACAGCCACCCGAACGCGATGCCGGGCAGCAGGCAGGCGGCGGTGCTCCACAGGGCCACGCGCAGGGACAGCCACAGCGCGGACCCCTCGGCTGAGGTTAGCCAGATCGATGTGGATGCAGCCATGGGTTGGCTACGGTAGCGTAAATCCGTGGCTCACCCAAACCTGACGGGCTGGGTCGGTGCTCAGGAAGCGCAGGAACTTTTCAGCCTGGGTCTGGGCGGGTTTGCACAGGGCGACGGGGTAGCGGATGGCGTCGTGGGTGTGACTTGGGAACTTGCCGACGACGGCGACGTTGGAAGACCCGGCGGCGTCGGTGGCATAGACCACGCCGGCGAGCACCTGGGCGGTTTCCACCCTGCGCAGGGCTGCCCGGACGTCCATACAGGGCACCAGTCGATCTTGAAGCGATGCCCACCATCCCAGGGCCTGCAAAGCCTGTCGGGCGTAGATACCGGCTGGGACGTGGGCTGGGTCACCGACGGCCAAGCGTCCGGCAAAGGCGGTGGAGAGGTCAAAACCCGGCGCGATGCGGGCCTGGAAGGGTTGGTGTTTGGGGGCGATCAGCACCAGGGTGTTGCCGGCCAGGTTTCGCCGGGTGCCGGGCACGAGCCGATCCGCCCGTTGGAGATGATCCATCCACAGCGTGTTGGCGCTGATAATCACATCGCAGGGCGCCCCGGCTTCGATTTGCCTGGCCAGGGTGGAAGACGCGGCTACGTTGAGGTGGACGGGGATGTGGTGTTGCTGCTCGAAGCGCTTGGCCAGGTCGGCCAGGACTTCGGCGGTGCTGGCGGCGGTGAAGACCGACAGGGCTGGGCGGTCGGGCTGGGCCCGTCCGCATCCGGCCAGCGACAAGCCGGCCAGGAGCGCTACCCACGGTGCCCGCGTTGTCCAACGTGGTTGCAACAAACTCGAATCGACCCCACAGGCCCCTTGGCCGTTCAATACTGCCGGTAAGCACCTTACGGCCGGGGTCGCCGAAACGCCACGGTCTCGCCAAGGTGGGCGGCACCGTTTAGGATGGCCGGTTACCCCCATTTTCTGCGGGGGCGACAGGAGGTGCAGCCTTGGAGTTGGAATCTTTGATCGACGTGGCGGCTGGGCGGGCGCCGGCGGACTTGCTGCTGGCCAACGGGCAAGTGGTCAACGTGCTGACCCACGAAATCTATCCGGCCGACGTGGCTATCTTCGGGGGGCGGATTGCCGGGATCGGCAAGTATGACGCCCGCGAGGTGGTGGACGTTGGGGGGCAATATATCACACCGGGTTTCATCGATGCCCACGTGCATATCGAATCGTCGATGCTGTCGGTTCCGGAATTCGCCAACATCGTCGCGGCCCGGGGCACCACGGCTGTGATCACCGACCCGCACGAACTGGCCAACGTGCTGGGGACCGAAGGCATCCGTTTTGTGCTGGCTTCGAGCAAATACTGCCCCATTTATGTCTACGTGATGCTCAGCTCCTGCGTGCCCGCGTCCCATTTGGAAAGCGGTGGAGCGGAGCTTAACGCGGTGGACCTGTTGCCGTTGCTGTCGGACAAATGGGTTCTGGGCCTGGCGGAGGTGATGAATTATCCGGGTGTGGTGGCCAACGATGAAGAGGTGGTGGACAAGCTGCGCATCGCCGAGAGTTTTAACATAGACGGGCACGCCCCGGGGTTGTCGGGGCGCGACCTGGTGGCGTACGTCGCTTCGGGGATTCAGACCGACCATGAATGCACCAGCCTGGAAGAAGCGCAAGAGAAGCTTCGCCTGGGTTTGAGCATCATGATTCGTGAGGGCTCGCCGGCCCGCAATCTCGATGCGCTCATGCCGTTGATCACCCCGGCCAACGCCGACCGGTTGATGTTTTGTGTGGACGATAAGGACGTGGATGATTTGATGGAACAGGGTCATATCGACTGCATGGTCCGGCGGGCGATCGCGGCTGGGGTGGATCCGCCGCTGGCCATTCGTTTGGCCAGCTACAACGCCGCCAAGCATTTCGGCTTGCGGCAGCAGGGGGCGATTTGTCCGGGGTATGCCGCATCGGTCAACGTG
>JBHHVM010000332.1:0-4462 GCA_046754265.1 Phycisphaerae bacterium | reverse complement strand
TTGTGTTCGTCCAGCTCGGTGAAATAGACCACGCAGAACTTCTGGGCGTAGCCCGCCTCGCGGTAAATCTCGAACATGATCTTGTCGGAGACAGCCATACGCTCAATCGTAGCGGGTCGGGGGGATTCAGGCCAGGGGAAACCGGCGCAGGCGGGTGAGAAGCCGCCCCGACATGGGCGGCCCCGGCGGAGGCTAAACCTCCACCAATTGCCGTTTGGACAGATCGGCCTGTCCGGCCAACTGGCTGCGGAACTGAGCGACCTGCTTGTCGATTTCGCTCAGCTTGGCGTGGTTGGCCACCATCCGTTCGCGATAGCGCTTCAGGAAGTAGGCGATGGTCTCAATGCGAATCTTGATGGAACCGGTGGGCTTGTTCTCGTCCACGTCCTTGAAACAAAAATACGGCGTGCCCGACCGTTCGATGATTTCCTCGATCACCGTATAGATGGGGGCATCATGCCCGCACTTGAAGCTGGACAGCTCCAACGCAATCAGGTTGGGGTGGCGGGCGGTGTATTTGGCAGCCCACACCTTCCGGGAAGTGTTCTCCGAATAGCTGTTCTTCCAGACGTCCTCGATGGAGAGCGGGTCCGCAAAATCGCCCCGGGCCACCTCGTCGCCGAAGATTCTCTCCAGTATGTCGTCGTCGATGGGCAGGGTGTCTTGCCACAGCACCGGATAGCCCAGCTTTTGCAGTTCTTCGCAAATCTCGTGGTTGACGCCGGGGTCGTTGTGATAGGGCCTGGCCAAGAGCACCACGCCCAGGCGATGTTCGGCTTCGAGCTGGTCGATGATCTCGCGCGATTGGCGACGCAGCTTGTCATAAAACGCCTCCATGGCCTGCAAACCCTGATGAACCGCCCTTTGGGTTTCGGCCAACGACAGCCCCAACTCGTCCTGCCAATCTTCCATCAATTGCCGGGCAGCCAGGCCTGGCTCATCCAAATTGAGGAAGGTCTTCTTAAAGACGATCCCCCGGTCGGCAAACATGTCACCCTCCTTGATAAAGGCGGCATGGGCAGCCTCGATGGTGCCCACCACCGTAGGACACGCTTTGCTGGCCTGCACGCCGCTCAAAAAAGTGGGGAACGAATCGACCATGGGGAACATGATGTGCGTCAGCGGGGTTTTGGCGTGCTGGGTGTGCAACAAGTCATGCACGTGGGGGATGCCCAGCTTCGACGGGAAACAAGGATCGATGGACCCCCGCTTGGCACCGGCTTTGTACAATTCCTCCGACGTGTAATCGCTCCACACCAGGTTCTTGAACTTCACGCCCAAACTGGTGAAAAACGCCGTAAAGAACGGAGCTTGCGAGTACATGTTCAGCACCCGAGGCATCCCGATCCGCAGCGATGCTCTGCGCTCCATCAACTCCCGCCGGCGGATGATCTCCTTACGCTTAAACACGTTCAAGGCGCTGACCTGCGGCAAGGGGTCCGCCGCCGTTTCCACGGCCGGTTCCTTGAACGCTTCGCGGGCCGCCACCTCCACCAGATTGGGGTTGGCCTTCTTGAGGGCGTCCAGACCCTTCTTGATGTCCCGCATGTCGTTAATGTCTTCGACGGTGCCTTTTTCGCAGGTGGCGATGATCAGCCGTTGCTCGCCGGCGTTCAGGGCCACCTTGGACTTGAACTTGGAAGTACGAGCCGCGGGTTTCAACCCGCGCGGGTCTTCTGGTGCCGTAACGTCATGGCCGTTCGCGGCGCCGCGCAGACTAAAGTCCGCGGCTCGCTGCTTCATGCGCGTCGGATGACCCGCTTCAGGCCCGGCTTTGACGATATGGGTGGTCAAATCCACCACCGAATCGGTTGGGGCTTTTTGCTCGGTCTTGACGTCGATAAACGTCCGCAGGCACTTGTTCTTGCAGAAATAGCAGCGGGTGTCTTCGTTGCGGGTGGTACGATAGGCGATCCCTCGAACCGCCTCCAAACCGATAAAACTCGTCACCAGGCCCTGCTCGTCCCACAGCCGATGGGCTTCGATGGCACATCCGATGGCTCCGCTCTCGCCGCAATGCTGATGGACGATCACTTCAGGCGTCAACCCGGTGCCCACGAAACGCGATTCGATGAAATCCACCTGCGATTTGACCGCCGCTAAATTGTGTTGCGTGCCACCTTGTAGCACAAATCTCGTCCCCAGCTTGGCGATATTGGGTATCTGCGACACGTACAGCCAAATGTTCTTGGGCAGCACGGCTGCCAACCCCGCCATGATCTCGCCGGGCTGCCAACCCTGCCGTTGAAAATCGACGATGTCCGATTGCATGAACACCGCGCAACCATAGCCGAATTCGGGCATGGCCTGGGCGCCAAAGGCGATGTCGGCAAACTCCTCCACCTCGTAACCAAAACCCGCAGCCGTCGATTGCAGAAAATACCCGTTGCCCGCACTGCACTGGGTATTGAGCTTGAAGTCCTTGACCCGGCCCTCTTTCAGGATGATCAGTTTGATATCCTGCCCGCCCACGTCGACGATCACATCGGTGCCGGGATAAAAGTGCAACCCACTTTCGGTATGGGCCACCGTTTCGACCAGGGCCACGTCGGCCTTCAGCACATCCTTCAGAATGTCCTTGGCGTAACCGGTCGTGCCCACGCCCAGCACTTCCAACGTGCAGCCCTGGTCGGTGATTTGGGCTTCCAACTTGGCGAAGATTTCCATCGTATCTTCGATGGGATTGCCCTTGGAAAGCTGATAGGCTTTGGCGATGATCCGCTTGTCCTTGTCGATCAGCACCGCCTTGGTGGAGGTGGACCCGCCATCCAAGCCTAGAAACGCCTGCACGACCGTGCCCGGCTCGAATTGAGTCGGGCTCCAGGGTGCCTTCTTGTAGCGTTCCTTAAAGGCGTCCAACTCGTCGGCGTCTTTGACCAGGCCGCGCGATCCCGACGCAGCCTTCTCGGCAATCCGCCCGACGTCCACGAACCACTTCAACACCTCGCAACCCGAGTACAACCCCAGTTGAGGATCGTCGGCGGTTTCAATCTTGCCGAACTCCACGGCTCCAATGGCTGCGAAGTATTGGGCATTGTCCGGCGTGATAATGTAGTCTTCGGGCTTCTTCGAGGGGTCGGGCAGCTTGACGCCGCGCTCCTCCCACATGATGGGGATGTTGTGCTTCCAACAGTCCCGCATGCCCTTGATATAGCAGTTAGGACCGCCCAGCAACAACACCGTGGGCATCAACGTATGGCCCCGAGTCAGCACCGATAGGTTCTGCATGATGATGGATTCAAACAACGAAGCCATCAACTGATCCGGCGGCGTGCCCTGCTTTTGCAGGCCGTTGATGTCGGTCTCGGCAAACACTCCGCACTTGCCGGCCACCGGGTGCAGCTTGATCCCGTTGTAGCCCATCTCGCACAGCTTGTCGGCCGGGATTTGCAGCTTGGCGTTGATCTTGTCGATGACCGCCCCGGTCCCCCCGGCACACTTGTCGTTCATCGAGGGGATTTTCTTCTTCTTGCCGGTCTCCTCATCTTCCTTGAATACGATGATCTTGGCGTCCTGGCCGCCCAACTCGACCACGCTCTGCACTTCGGGGTGGAACTTTTCCACCGCCAGCGACACGGCGTTGACTTCCTGCACGAACTTTCCGCCGATATGCCGCACCAGGGCCGCCCCGCCGGAACCGGTTACAAACATACGAATGGCACGGCGTGGCACGTCGGGGAACGTCTCGCCAATGGCCGAGAAAAACTCCAGCACCTTCTCGGGCTGTTTGGTATCGTGACGCTGGTAATCCTTCCAAAGCACCTCATCGGTCACCGGATCGATCACCACCGCTTTGACCGTGGTGGACCCCACGTCAAAACAGATCATCAAACCCTCGGGATACTTGGCCGTCCCTTCAAAGGGCAATTGCTCCACCTCGGGCCGTTGCCGCTCCGCCACCACCGTAGCGGTGTTGAGCTGCACCACCGCCACTTGCGGATCGGCTGGCTCACCTTGGCTGGTACAACCGCAACTCCCGCTGCTGCACCCGCCACCGTTGGTAGGGGGTTTCTCGGCCCCGTAATTCTTTGTGTCCATAATGTGCTCTTTCCGATAAACCACTTATCGGGACCAGTAGCCACTACCCAAAGTGGCTCCGTCGGATATAATCACTTGAATGAGCTCGCCCATGACCAAGGAAGAAGCCCGCGCCTGGCGAGAACGATGGCGCCTGGTGAACGAACGGGATGCAGAGCATGCCCGTGCAGCGACGCCGTGGATGCGTCTTCGCGACTTGGAAGTCCTGTTTGCATTCGCCCGCGCCATCAAGAACCCCATTGACGAGCCGAGTGTGCTTCAGGTCCGAGCCCGCTGGGCACGTCTCAAAGAGCACGCCCGTGGCCGATGACCTCATCCCACGTATTCTGCCCACGCTGCAATCCTTGACCCAATGGTTTGCCGCCACCAACACTCCGCATACCATCATCGGTGGCGTGGCTGTGTCTATGCTCTCCAAGCCTAG